>NZ_JBPGXO010000024.1:0-69705 GCF_056755555.1 Luteibacter sp. SVR4-7G
GCTAGCCGTGGCGCGATGCCGCGTGCAAGCGCCAGAAGTCGCCCTTCATGCCGTCGTGTCGTCCACCTCGTATATGGTGGTCTCCGGATCCATCGGAGGACGAAAAACCATGGACTGGAGCCAGTTCCTGATCTTCGTCGGCGTCGGCCTGCTCGCGCAGCTGGTCGACGGCGCGCTCGGCATGGCCTACGGCATCGTTTCGAACTCGGTGCTGCTTGCGCTCGGCCTCCCTCCCGCAGTGGCCAGTGCGACCGTACATACCGCCGAGGTCTTCACCACCGGCGTTTCCGGCGGGGCCCACGCCCTGTTCGGCAACGTGGACTGGAAGGCCTTCCGCCGCCTCGCCATACCGGGCGTGGTCGGCGGCGTCATCGGAGCGTGGTTCCTGGCCAGCGTGCCTGGCGAAGCGCTGAAACCCTTCGTCTACGCCTACCTGCTGATCCTGGGGGTGGTGGTGCTCGTGCGCGCGGCCGGACGTGTCGTGTCCCACCACCGCGTGCGGCACAAGGGTATCCTCGGCTTCTTCGCGGGCCTTCTCGACGCCATCGGCGGCGGTGGCTGGGGCCCGATCGCCACCTCGACCCTGCTGGCCCGCGGAGGCCCCGTGCGGCAGACCATTGGCACGGTGAACGCGGCGGAGTTCGTGGTCACCGTCGCCATCTCCACCACCCTCATCGCCCACATGGGCATCCAGCATTGGCCCATCGTGCTCGGCCTGCTCACGGGCGGCGTACTGGCAGCACCCCTCGCCGCCTGGCTGGTAAGACACCTGCCGCCGCGTTACGTGATGACGGCCGTCGGCTGCCTCATCGTCGGCATCAGCCTCTACCAGCTCGGCCGCTACGCCCTGGGCTAGGGACACCGGGCATCAGTACCAGTGCAGTACCTCGAGCCTGTCCCCAAGCAGGCGGCTGGCCTTCTTCACCGTCTTCGCGGTGGGATTGACCAGGCGCGCCGCATCGGCGGCCTTCAGCAGCGGCACGTCCGAAAGGGAATCGCCATACGCGACGGCCCAGGGGCGCGGTACCGCCGCGCGATCCAGCGCGCGCACCTTGGCGTGACCGACGTTGTAGGAGAGGAAGCGCATGCCGAACAGGCCCATGCGGGCCTGCGAGGCCACCAGTTCGCAGCCTCTGAGGTTCACCTCGTCGAGCATCGCCTCCACCATCTTCTGTTCGTTGGCCGTGACGATCACGACCCGGTCGCCGGCATCGACGTGTCTGCGCAGGGTGACCACGGCATCGCGGCAGAACACGCCCGGACGCCGGGCATAGGCGCGCCCGAAGGCGTTCATCAGGCGCCGGCATCCGGCTTCGCTGCGGCCGAAGGTGACCACGCGAAGGAAGAAGACGGCCAGCAAGCGGTTGCCCGCGACGCTGCCGATGAGCAGCGGCACGAAGGGCAGGAGCGGAAGCGCCAGCAACGCGCGCCAGCGCCCAAGGCCGGAAAGACGGTCGCGGTAGAACAGCTCCAGCGTCTGGTGGCGGACGATCACGCCATCGAAATCGAACAATACGACGCGCCTCGCGTCGGCGGCGGAGTCTTCGACTACCGTCGCTTCCATCCCCTGATTCATGCGTTCCTTAGTGCTTGTGCACGGCGGCGTGCGGACGAACGCCGAACAGCTTCTGGAGTTCGGCACCGGGGTCGGCCGCGCGCATGAAGGCCTCGCCCACCAGGAAGGTGTGAATGCCGGCCTCCCGCAGCTTGCGCACGTCTTCCACCGTGTGGATGCCGGATTCCGCGACGATCGCCGTTTCCGAACCGACGCGGTCCTTCAGCCTGAGCGAGGTGCCGAGCGAGGTCTCGAACGTGCGCAGATTACGATTGTTGACGCCGATCAACGGCGCCGGCGTGCCGAGCGCGATCTCGAGTTCTTCTTCGTTGTGCACTTCCATCAGCACGTCGAGATCGAGTTCCGCGGCGAGCAGCGAAAGCTCGGTGAGGCGGCCTTCATCGTAGATGCGATCGCCGTCGGGTTCCTTCTGCGCGAAGGCGGCCACGATGAGCAGGATGCAGTCGGCGCCGATCGTGCGGGCTTCGTACACCTGGTACTCGTCGATGATGAAATCCTTGCGCAGGATCGGCAGGTTGCAGGCCGCGCGTGCCTGGCCCACGAAATCCTCGTGACCCTGGAAGAAGTCGGCGTCGGTAAGCACGGAGAGGCAGGTGGCCCCGCCCTGCTCATAGCTGCGCGCGATGGCGGCGGGATCGAAATCCTCGCGGATCAGGCCTTTGCTCGGGCTGGCCTTCTTGATTTCGGCAATGACCGCCGGATCGCCGTCGTGCAGGCGGGCGTCGATGGCGGCGACGAAACCTCGCGTCGGTTCCAGGTCGGCGATGCGGGCGGCAAGGTCGTCGAGGCTGCGCTTGCGGCTGCGCTCTGCGATCTCTTGCACCTTGCGGTCCAGGATGCGATGGAGAATATCGGACATCGGGGAGTTCCTTGGGTAAGGCCGGGGGACTGGGGAGCCCCGACGATATCAGGCACCGAGCCGCTGCGTCTCGGCCACGAACGCTTCCATTTTTGCACGGGCCGCGCCGCTCGCGATGGTGGCGCGGGCAAGATCGATCCCGGCCTGTATCGACGGCGTGACGTCGGCCGTATAGAGCGCCGCGCCCGCGTTCAGGCAGACGATGTCCTGGGGCACGCCGGGTACGCCGCAGATGGCGTCCAGGAGCATCGCCTTCGAACTATCGGCGTCTTCCACGCGCAGGTTGCGGCTCGATGCCATCGACAGGCCGAAATCCTCCGGCTCGATCTCGTATTCGCGCACGACGCCGTCGCGGAGCTCGCCCACGAGGGTCGCGGCGCCGAGCGAGATCTCGTCCATGCCGTCGCGGCCCCAGACCACCATCGCGTGGCGCGCGCCCAGCGCCTGCAACACGCGGATCTGGATGCCCACGAGGTCGGGATGGAACACGCCCATGAGGATGTTCGGGGCACCGGCCGGATTGGTCAGCGGGCCGAGGATGTTGAAGATGGTGCGGACGCCCATCTCCCGGCGTACCGGCGACACCACCTTCATCGCCGGATGGTGGTTCGGCGAGAACATGAAGCCGATGCCCACGTGCTCCATGCACACCGCCACCTGCGCCGGCAGCAGGTCGATGCGCGCGCCGAGTGCCTCGAGCACGTCGGCACTGCCCGACTTGGAGGACACGCTGCGGCCGCCATGCTTCGCCACGCGGGCGCCCGCGGCCGCGGCGACGAACATCGACGCCGTCGAAATATTGAACGTCGAAGCACCGTCGCCGCCGGTGCCCACGATGTCGAGGAAATGAGGGTGCGGGCCGGTTTCCACCTTGGACGAGAGGTCGCGCATCACGCGCGCGGCACCGGTGATCTCGCCGACGGTTTCCTTCTTCACGCGCAGGCCGGTGAGGATGGCGGCCGTCATGAGCGGGCTCACGTCGCCACGCATGATCTGGTGCATCAGCTCGATCATCTCGTCGTGGAAGATCTCGCGGTGCTCGATCGTGCGCTGCAGCGCCTCGGAGGGAGTGATGGCCATGGAGCGCGGATCCTTACGCGGCGAGCGGCAGCGGCATGCCGAGGAAATTGCGCAGCAGGTCGTGGCCGTGCTGGGTGAGGATGGATTCCGGATGGAACTGCACGCCCTCGATGTCCAGCGTGCGATGGCGCAGGCCCATGATCTCGTCGATGGAACCATCCTCCCGCTCGGTCCAGGCGGTGACTTCGAGGCAGTCGGGCACCGAGTCCTTCTCCACCACCAGCGAGTGGTAGCGCGTGGCCTCGAACGGATTCGGCAGTCCGGCGAACACGCCCTGCCCGCGGTGCCGCACCGGCGAGGTCTTGCCGTGCATGATCTCGCGGGCGCGGATCACCTTGCCGCCGAAGACCTGTCCGATGGCCTGGTGGCCGAGGCACACGCCGAAGATGGGCAGTTCGCCCGCCAGCTCACGCAGGATGTCGATCGACACACCGGAGTCGTCGGGCGTGCCCGGCCCTGGCGAGATCATGATCCGCGAGGGCGCCAGCGCGCGGATGTCCGCGACGGTAAGCGCGTCGTTGCGTACGACCTTGACCTCCTGCCCCAGCTCGCCCAGGTACTGGACGAGGTTGAAGGTGAAGCTGTCGTAGTTGTCGATCATGAGGAGCACGGCGACCACCAATGCGTTGTTCTACAACGAAAGATAGGGAATGAAACCGGCGTGGATGGGGGCGGATGCGCGCCATCCCTTCGACCGGGGAAGTTCATTATCCATGGAACTGGACGTCCATCGATACCTCGGGGGGGGGCGAATTATCCCAGCACCCGCATGCGGGCCCTGATGCCCGCACCGATGGATACGTGCAACGCTTGCGGGAAGCCGGCGGGCAATTCCCCTTCCAGCGAGGACAAGGCAGCCTCCATGCGGGATACCACGTCCTCTATGGCGGCCTCGACGAGTGACTTGGGAACGCCGGCCTTGGCCGCCGACTGGAAAAAGTGCCTGGGCTGGATTTCGTCGACGCGGTAATGCCTGTTCTCGCCCACCGACATGGCCAGCTTCATCTGCTTGCGCTCGATCTGGCGCGCATCGAGGCTGGGTTGTGCGCTGATCACATCGTAGAGCGGGGTCAGGGCATAACCGCCTCCGGGGTACAGGAAGATGCTGAAGTTCTTCGCATGTCCGTCGGTGGCTCCGATCAGCCAGAAGACCAACTGTGCCTGGAACAGCGTGCGGTGAGCCTCGGCAGGCGAGTCGCTGCCCTTGAGCAGGGTCGCGATATCGACCATGCCGGGGCCGCCATCGCTCTGGTATTTGCGCGCCGGCGGCACGGACAGGGCCTGGCAGCAATCTTCCTGAGGCAGTCGCAGCAAACGGCCATTACGCCAGGCCCGGTCGAATCGCTCGACCACCAATGCCTTGGTGCGACCGAACGTCATGACCGCAGCGCGCGCGACTGGCAGCCCGAGATGTTCGAGAAGCTTGAGGCAATAGAACTCGTTCTCGACGCTGTTCGACAGGTCGAGTCCGTTGGGCAGCTTTCCGATCTGTGTCTTGAACAGATGCGTGGTCGGCGTCGTTCCGTGCGGTTTGATCCATTGGCCATCGACACGGAGCAACGCGGTTTTTTCTTGCGCTCCGGCGACCGAGATTCGGAAGTCGTCGTCCCGGGAAAGCCCCAACGGTGCCTGTGAGAGGGAGTTGAGGAGCCGCTCGACGGCCTCTTCGTCGAGAGACTCGCCGGATATGGCTTCCGAGCTTTCCGGCTCCGCCTCGTCATCCGCGATGAATTGCAATGCGCCGATGCAATCCCTGCCGATAACGGCCAAAAGGCTGTACGGATCGGAGCCAGCCGCACCCACCTTCTCGGCGACGCGCCTTCGCAATGCGTCCGAATCCGGCAGCAGATTTTCGAAGACCGCCACGACGGGTTCGCCCCGCCACGACTCTTCGCGCAACGGTAGAGACAATGAAATCGGAAAGGCGGTTGATCGCGCCAACCACGTCTCGTCGTAACGGAATGAAATCGCGCCACCATGTGCCTTGGCCAGATGCCCGACGAGCCGGTCGTTCTGGTAAACCCGCAAGGGCGCATGCCGGCGAATCCTTGCCATCAGCCGATCAGATCGTCGATGTCATGACGGCGGCTACGGTCGGCCACCTGGAGCTCCAGATCGAGAGCCGCGAGCAGCGCCAGCAATGTGTCCAGCCGCGTGGCCGGATTCCCGGTTTCGACCAGGGAAATGGTTTCCTGACGCAGGCCGGTTCGCTCGCCCAAGGCACTTTGACTCAGGCCGAGGCGTTTGCGGTTACGGCGAATCAGGGTGCCGATCTGACTTGGCGTACGAGCGAGTTGCGACATGGCGACCTCCGTGGCGAATATGCGCCAAACCCGATAATTAGGCAATATCGGAATTAACGCATAAAATTCGTTTATGCGATATGGCGCATAAGCCGCCTTCGGTCCGACAATTCCTTGAGACATGGTTGTGGAGCGGCAGCCCCCGCCCCATGCTGAAGAGCGCTTCTCCCCACAAGGACCCTTCATGGAACACCGTCAACTCGGCCGCTCCGGCCTCAAAGTCCCCGTCCTCAGCCTCGGCACCGGTACCTTCGGCGGCTCGGGCGAATTCTTCGAACGCTGGGGCTCCACCCAGGTGAACGAAGCCCGGCGCATCGTGGACTTGTGCCTCGAGCATGGCCTGAACATGTTCGACACCGCGGACATCTACTCGCGCGGCATGGCCGAGGAAGTGCTCGGCGAGGCGCTCAAGGGACGCCGCGACCAGGCCCTGATCGCCACGAAGTCGACCTTCTCGATGGGCGATGGCCCGAACGACAAGGGCTCGTCGCGGTTCCACATCATCCGCTCCTGCGAGGCCAGCCTGCGCCGCCTGCAGACCGACCACATCGACCTCTACTTCATGCATGGCTTCGACGCGCTCACGCCGGTGGAAGAAACCCTGCGTGCGCTCGACGACCTGATCACCAGCGGCAAGATCGGCTACATCGGCGCCTCCAACTTCTCGGGCTGGCACCTCATGAAATCGCTGGCCGTGTCGGAGAAGTATGGGCTTGGCCGCTATGTGGCTTACCAGGGCTACTATTCGCTGATCGGCCGCGACTACGAATGGGAACTCATGCCTCTCGCACTCGACCAGGGCGTGGGCACGATGGTGTGGAGCGCGCTCGGCTGGGGCCGCCTGACCGGCAAGATCCGCCGCGGCAAGCCCGCCGACGCCGGGCGCATTGCGTCCGGCGGCGCCGTGGGTGGCCCGCCGGTGGACGACGAGAAGCTCTACGACATCGTCGACGTGCTGGACGCCATCGCCCAGGAACGCGGCAAGACGATCACCCAGGTCGCCCTCAACTGGGTGCTCAGCCGCCCGTCCGTGTCCAACATCGTGATCGGCGCGCGCGACGAGGCCCAGCTCACGCAGAACCTGGGTGCCGTCGGCTGGACGCTCACGCCGGAGGAAATCGCACGCCTCGACACCGTCAGCCAGACCACGCCGCCGTACCCCTACTGGCACCAGAAGGGCTTCGACGAACGCAATCCGAAGCCGACGACGTGGTGAACGCAGCAATCCGATAAGTACGTGCCCTGCATAACCCCGCCTTCGGTCCCGGCCGGAGGCGGGCTCAGGCTTCGAGCTTCGCCAGCAGTTCCGCCGTGGTGGTCGTTTCCGCCAGGCGCGGGAAGATCTTCGTGATGCTGTTTTCGTGCACGCCGATGTCGAAGTCGGTCATCGCATCAGTGACCATCACTACGTGATAACCGTGCTCGCTGGCAAAGCGCGCCGTGGATTCCACGCCGATGCTCGTCGCGATGCCGACGATGACCACCTGCTCCACGCGCTTGCTGCGCAGCCAGGCATCGAGGTCGGTGGTGAGGAAGGCGCCCCAGCGCTTCTTGGTGACGACATGGTCGCCGGACGCCTGTTCGAGTTCGGGAACGAAGGCGGCAAAGTCGGGATCGTCCGGAAGCTTACGATGACCGGCATCCGTGCGCCCGGGCGCGCCGGCATCCACGTTCACCAGCACCACGGGATGGTTTCTTGCACGAAACGCGCGTGCGAGTGCAGCGGATCGTTCGATGATCTCCGCGGAAGGATGCACCGTGGGCATGGCGACGATGCCCTTCTGGAGATCGACGACGATCAATGCGGCGTTGCTGTCGAGTTGGGTAAGCGGCATAGGAGATGGCCTTGGGGAAGGGAGCAGACCGTTATTGTCCTTCGTGTGCCGCACGTTTTCTTGCGAAAGCGTCTGAAAGGATTTCCTGGAACAGCCGGTCAGCCTTGATTGAACCCGACCAAGGACCATCCACGATGAGCGCATCGCCCGCCGGCAGCGGCCTGGCTTCCCTGTTGTTCGAACGCCCCTCCCGTTTTTCACGCTGGGCGCCGCTGGTGCTTCGCCTCGTCATCGGCGGCGGGTTCATGCAACACGGCTTCGCCAAGCTCCTGCGCGGGCCGGAGATGTTCGCAGGCATCCTCGCCGCCATCGGCGTGCCCGCCCCGGAGCTGATGGCCTGGCTGACCGTCGCCATCGAAATCCTCGGCGGTTTCGCCGTCGTGATCGGCGCCTTCGTCACGCTTGCGAGCATTCCGATGATCGTCGTGCTGCTCGTGGCGACCTTCACCGTGCACCTGCCCTATGGCTTCAGTTCGATCAAGCTGCAGTCGGTGCACAACGGCATCGCACACTTCGGTCAACCGGGTTACGAGTGCGATCTGCTCTATCTGGCCGGGCTCCTCGCCCTAATGCTCTACGGTGCCGGGCCATGGAGCGTGGATGACGCCATCGCGCATGCACCGCGTAAGCTGATGCGGGCGACTTGTCCAACGATGTTGTAGCGAGGATGCTTGCCGTCCCTCTTGGCCGGAACCTCCTATGCCCACGCTCGGCGCCATCACCTTCCTCGTCCACGATTACGACGAAGCCATCCGTTTCTTCATCGACGCCCTGGGCTTCGACCTGCTCGAGGACTCGCCACTGGAAGGCGGCAAGCGCTGGGTCACGGTGGCGCCTCGCGGCTCGCGGGGCACGAAGCTACTGCTGGGTCGCGCGGTGAACGACGAGCAGCGCGCGCAGGTAGGAAGGCAGGGCGGTGGACGGGTGTTCCTGTTCCTCGAGACTGACGACTTCGCCGCCGACCGTACACGGATGCTGGCGCACGGCGTACGTTTTCGCGAAGAGCCGCGAAATGAACGTTATGGCACGGTGGCTGTCTTCGAAGACCTCTACGGCAACGGCTGGGACCTGATCCAGCCGGCCTGACCTGGAAAAACACACCATGAGCGAAGCACGCATCCGCATCGCCATCCTCGACGATTACCAGAACGTGGCGATGCACAGCGCCGACTGGTCGCCGCTGGACGGCCGCGCCGACATTACCGTCTTCCATGACCACGAGGCCAAGCACGAGGCGCTGGTGCGGCGGCTGCAGCCTTTCGATGCCATCTGCGTCATGCGCGAACGCACGCCGTTCACGGCGGCGCTCATCGACGCCCTGCCCCGCCTTCGCCTCATCGCATCCACCGGCCGGGCCAACGCCTCGATCGACCTCGACGCGGCAGCCGCCCGCGGCGTGGAAGTCGTCCACACGAATTATTCGTCCACGCCGACCATCGAGTTCACCTGGGCCGCCATCCTCGGCCTCATGCGCGGCATCGCCACGGAAGCGGCCTCGGTGCGCGCCGGCGGGTGGCAGGTGGGGCTTGGCTCGGAACTGCACGGCAAGACGCTGGGCATCCTCGGCCTGGGACGCATCGGTTCGAAGGTGGCGCGCATCGGCCAGGCCTTCGGCATGCAGGTGATCGCGTGGAGCCAGAACCTCGAGGAAGAAACCGCCAGCGCACTGGGCGTGCGCAGGGTTTCGAAGCCGGAGCTTCTCGCCGGATCGGACGTCCTGACCATCCACGTGCGCCTCAGCGAACGCACACAGGCACTGATCGGCGCAGCCGATCTCGCCGCGATGAAACCTGGGGCAAGACTGGTCAACAGTTCGCGCGGCCCGATCGTCGACGAGTCCGCGCTCGTGGAAGCGTTGCGCACGGGACGCATCGCGGGCGCGGCGATCGACGTCTACGACGAGGAGCCGCTGCCGGACGACCATCCCTTCCGCACCTTGCCCAACGTGCTCGCGACGCCGCACATCGGCTACGTCACTGAGGAAATGTACCGGACCTTCTACGGCGACACCGTGCGCAACCTCGTGGGCTGGCTGGATCGCCAGCCGGCCTGAGGTACCGGCGGATCAGGACGAGGCGACCTTCTTGCGTTCGTCCTCGTCTCCATCGCTCTTGTCGTCGCTGTGCCTGGGCTTGATCGTCATCAGCTCCAGCGGCTTGCCGTCGTCCAGGCGGACCTTCCAGCCACGCTGCAGCTCGGCAAGCTCGTTGAGGCGCGGGCAAATGGTCTTGGCCTTGGCTTCGAGCGCATTGGAACGTTTGTCCATCTCGCGATTCATGGTCTTGTCCAGCGACTCGGCCCTGGCCTGCAGCGCCGCCACCTTGCTCGAATCGCCCGACAGGGCGGCCGTCACTGCGCTCGACGTGACCGAGCCGACGAGTTCGCCGACGGAATCGGAGACCGAACCGGCGAAGGTTTCGGTCATGCGGTCGGCCGACCAGTGGCCGGCACCGATGCCATCGTCGATCTCGCGCAGCGCCTGAGCCTGCTTGCGCTTGAGCTTCTCCAATATGCCGGCGCGCTGGTCGCCATCCGCGAAGGTCAGGGTGACCCTGGTCATCGCCGAGAAGCCCATCTGCACGCCATCCCGCGCGATCTCCGCCACCTGGGGCATCAGCTTGCGTACCCCGTCTTCGTAGCGGCGCAGGGCATCGGCATCCGACCGCGACACCGCGACATCCTTGCCGTCGACGCGCAACGCACCGTCATGCAGGAAGATTTTCGCCGGGACGCCATCGGTACGATGGAAGGAAAGGCCTGCGGATGTCACGTCCACGTCGTAGGGCGTGGAGTACTCATGGTCGCAGCTGGTACTGAAGTTGAGGGTCCCGGCCTGCGCGGCCGAGGCGGCAAGGGACAGCGCGAGAACGGCGGCGCCGGCTATGAACGGGTGACGCATGGTCCTTCTCCCCAGGGTTGGCACGGGTGGGATGCGCCCGGCCACCCCAGGGTTTAAGCCGATCCTGCGGCCGATGCATGGGCGGTTGGTCACCCCCTGACTTCCGGCAGGGTCAGGAAGAGAGACCGCGCTCGCGTGCGTACTCGGAAAGGCGGCTGTCGTGGTCGATGCCGAGCTTGCGCATGGCGTCGCGCTTCTGCCGGCTTACCGTCTTCACGCTGCGGCTGAGCCGTTCGGCGATCTGGGTGATCGACATGCCGCTGACGTACAGCCGCACTACCTCGATTTCCCGCGCCGACAAGCGGGCCGCGTCGGTCTCGGTCTGCACGCCGGCTTCGTCGAACTGGCGGCGGATCGTCGCGCTGAGATAAGGCCGCCCTGCCGCGGCATGGCGCACGGCGACCGCCACTTCCCTGAGCGGCGCGCGCTTGTCGCAAAGACCCAGCGCACCGCGGGAGCGGATCGTCTGCAGCACCGCCGCATTGTTGACCATCGTCAGCACCACGACCGGAAGGCGCGGATAGCGGCGGCGCACGAGATCGATCAACGAGAGCCCGTCGCCGTGACGGCCACCGGGCATCGAGAAATCGGTGACGACCACATCGCAAGGACGCGATGCGAGAAGATCGACAAGCTGGTCGCCGTTGGCCGCTTCGCCGACCACCTCGATATCGCCCGCTGCTTCGAGCGCAGCGCGGGTGCCCATCAGGACCACCGGATGATCGTCGGCAATGATCGTGCGCAGAATCATGTCTTTCCTCGCCGGCGCAAGCTGCTGCCGCCGTCCGTGATGTGTCGCTCGGTACGGCGCGCAGGTTACCGTAAACGTTCGCGAGTGTTCGAAGGAACGCCATGAAGCCGTTGAGATTATTGGTCATTCCACGACGCGCGCGCAGCGCAACGACGACCAGTCGTCGCTGACATGCATGCACGCTCGCATCCGACCATCCACCCGCTGAAATACGGTGATCGGCTACGCCCGCTGCTTACACGACACCGTGGGCGCGAGACGGGAAAAACGATTGAGGATTAGCTCAAGAAAAAAGATCCAAACTTTCAGACTTATCTTATTCTCTCGCTGGCCTCGCGCAGGCCATCCTGTGCGGAACACGCCGTCATGGCACACGCCGGGCCACGCCGATGCTTCCGCATACCATCGAATATCATATCGCCGACATAGGAAATGCCTGGGGCGTCTTTCGCGAAGGCATGCAGATCGCCGTCCGCCTGGACCCTGCGGACGCCATCGCCTTCGCCAATTACTTCGCGGACAGGGAAACCCTGATGTCGCCGCATCGCGTTCGCGTGTCGGCCGACCTGAACCTGCATCGCGCGCTGCGCGAACTTCGCACGGCGGCCTGAGTCGCGAACAGGGAATCAGCGCCCGGCGGCGCTTCCCAGGTTCGTCATATCCAGGTGCAGCAAACGCAGCCGCGCGATATGCCGCCCCACCATGGCGCGATCGCCCGAGGTCGCTTCGAGGCGCAGGAAGGCGTCGAGCAGGCGACGCTCCATCTGCTCCAGCGTACGGATATAGGTTACGTCGGGGTCGTGGGAAAGCTTCGCCGATGCATCCATCATCGTGCGGCGCACGCCGCTCATGGGGCCACCGGCGGTTGCCGGACGCCCGCCGGTCGCACTCACCTGGCCCTGGAGCTCGGCCGCGATCGCGGTGAGCGAGTCGGCGGATTCTTCGAGGATCACCTTGAGGCCAGGCTCGCGCACGCCTCGCGCGGCCTGGCGATAGAGGTCGCGATCGGCGATCACGCGCTTTATCAAACCGTTAACGACGCGATTCGAAGTGCTTTCCATGGGCGGACCTTAGCCCTGCGGCACTTAGCCATCGCTAAACGCGGCGGATCTCGGTCAGCGCGCGGTCATTCGCCTAGTTCGACAAGAAGCAAAGGCTTACCCGAGGCGTCGTGGAGGCCCGATTGCAGATCGACCAATTGGCGGATCGAAGGGCATAGCGCCTGAATCCGCGGCTTCAGCGCGGCCTCGAGCTTCGCCACGACCCGCGCCTGCCCGCCGGTCGACACCGCCGAGACACGGTCACGCAAGGCGGCGGCCCCCTGCAGGTCGCCGTTCATGGCCAGCTCCATCGCCTCCCCGCCGACTTCGTTGGTGAGGATGGGGGCGACATCGGAGACGATTTCCTGCGCGTAGGCGCGCATGGCATCTTCCTGCCAGTCGCGGGTGCTTTGGCTTGCCGCGATGCGGCGCTTGATGTCCGCCACCCGGCTGTTCAACACCTGGTCGAGCCCGCCATTGGCCACCGCGGCCGGCGCCGCAGTGGCGGCTTCGTCACGGACCGCCCGGGCGGCCAGGTCCACGCCGTCGTTGGCGAGCGCCTTGACCTTCGGCACGAGGGCGCGCACCTGGCGCTCGAAAAGCGCCACCCGGTCCTGCTCGTCGGGACGCAGCGTCACCGGCCTGCCGTCGGTTTCCAGGGCGCCGTCGTGCATGCGGACCGCGCGCGGCGCCACGTCGGCCCGGTCGAACACGAGGGCCTCGGGACGAACGGTCAGGTCATAGGTGCTGGCGATACGGCACGTGGTCCCGAGGTCCTGGGCGCCCGCGCCGCCCGCGAAGCAGAGCAAGGCTACGAGGATGGGAAAGCGTGCGGTCATGGCTTGGCCCGGCGGGAAAGCCCACTCGATACCGGGCCGCCGGCGAACGCCCGCTGAACCGTTCAAAGCGGCAGCCGGGCGAACTGCTGGCGGACGCCCACGCTGCCCAGTACCCAGGAGAGCCAGCCGAGCACCGGTACCGAAACCACCTTGAGGACCAGTCCGACCAGAAGGATCGTCCGGTGCTTCTGGCCCATCGCGAGCAACTGGGCCGGAAGCCCCGTCTGGCCCAACACCGCGCCGAGCTGCTGCCACTGGTCGTAGGCCACCCAGGCCGTATACGCCGACCAGGCCAGCAGCAGGAGAGCGATGACGCGCATCGCCCGCCGTCCCCAGTCGCGCCAGCGCAAGGTCGCAAGGGAGACGACGACGACGACGAAGGCAGCCAGCGCATAGGCCAGCGACCACATCACGCCGACCCGCGGATCCCCCGCACCGGCGGCGATGGCCTCGGCGCTCACCGCGCCGACGGCATTGGCGAGGATCACGGAGGCATAGGTATTGATGACGAAGCCGACGGCGGCCAGCAGCATCACCAGCCAGACCACGATGCGCCAGGGCGCGAAAGGACGGGAGCGCTGTGCGCCCTTGGCGGCACCGAACACGATCAGGCGCCCGCCTTCTTCAGCTCGGCGAGGTCGGCCAGCACCTGGCCGGAGTTCTTCTCCGGGTCCACGTCCTTATAGATCTTCACGATCTTGCCGGCGGGATCGATGAGGAAGGTCTCGCGGCGGGCGTACTTCTGGCCCGTCGGCGTGGTGGTCAGCACGTCGTACTTCACGGCCACGGCACTGTCGGCGTCCGAGAGCAGGGGGAACGGTACGTGGTACTTCTCGGCGAATTCCTTATGCGACTTCACGTCGTCGAGGCTCACGCCGAGCACGACCGCGCCGGCCTTGTGCAGCTTGGCCGTATCGTCGCGATAGGTGCAGACCTCGGTGGTGCAGCCGGCGGTGAAGTCTTTCGGATAGAAATAGAGGACCAGCCACTTGCCCTTGTGGGTTTCCAGCGTATGCCAGTCGCCCTTCTGGTCCTGCAGGCGGAAATCCGGTGCCTTGTCGCCCACGGCGGGCGCGGCGGCCCAGGCGGTGGCGGTCACGATGCACAACGCGAGAAAAGTGAGGAGGCGACGCATGGTGGAACCTCGGGGGTGGGGAAGGAATGCCGTGAGTGTACTCGTGGCGTCCGCGGGTTGCGCCAGCCCGTGAGGTTCGCAAGAAAGCGGGGCGCCCGGCGGGCGCCCCGGCAACCAGCCCTTACTTGAGCGGTTCGATCTCGAACTTGCTGAGGTCCACGCCGAGGTTGAAGCCGCGACCGGTGCCCGTCACGGCGAGCGATACCTCGCCCTTGGTCATGGCGGCGCTTTCGGCGCTCTTCACCGCGCCCGCATTGGCGCCGCCGCTGACGTACTCGCCATAGATCTCGTGGATGCTCTTGACGTTGGTGAACTCGCCCTTGCCGCCTTCGATGCTGAACTTGCCGGCAGTGAGGCCGCCGCCCCGCACGTGGATGAGCACGTCGGCGCTCTGGCCGTTGTCGCAGCGCACGTGACCGCGACCGTCGGCTTTCTTGTAGATCGCCGCCCAGCCCGTCGTGTTGAAGGTCATGTGGCACTTCGTCGCGGCTTCCGCCGCCTGCGTCGGCTGGACGCCGAAGGAACCTGCCGCCGCCAGGGCCAGGGCGGCCATACCCGTGATGCGCTTGATCATGTTCGTTCTCCGTTGAAAGTGGCAGGTAACTGCGAGGCGGATTCTCCACTCACGATTGTGAAGAAATACGGAGCGGGCCCGGGAGCGTTCAGGACGGGCACGGCTAGGTGGATGCCCCGTGAACCGTTCACGGAGGAAGTCCGCCGGCCTACTATGACCCCGTTTCCCCAAGGACCCTCCCCATGCCCAGACATATCCTCGTTGGCTACGACGGCTCGGAAACGGCTCGCCGCGCCTACCAGTTTGCCCTTGAACTCGCCGCCTGCGCCGGTGCCCGCGTGCACGTGGTATCGGTCATGCAGATCGACAACGGCGCGGACACCTCGGCCCTGATGATGACCGACAACGGCGAGGAGCGGCTGGCCGCCCTGCGCGAGGAGGTTGCCGCGCTGAGCCCAGGCTCCCGCGTGCCCGTCGAGGTCGACCTCGTCCACGGCAGCCCGGGCGATGCCCTGCTCTCCTACGTGGCCCAGCACGGGGTGGACCACATCGTGATCGGTCACACGGAACGGGGCGCCCTCGCCCGCTGGCTGGTCGGTTCCACCTCCACCGACGTACTTGCCAAGGCCCATGTCCCGGTCACGGTAGTCCGCTGACCCTCGTAAAAACCCGCTCCCCGGCAAGCGTGATGCGCTGGGCGCCCGCCTTTGTCACAATCCTGACATTGCCCGTAGAGGGCGACACGACAGAGACCGGGGAACACAAGCAGTGAGCTATGCCGCCACCTTGCCATGGACGCTCGAAACATTGGACCTCTCCCGGATCGACACCGGGAAGGTCAGGGACAACGAAGACCTGTTCCTTCTGCTGTGCAGCTCGTCCTTCGTCGAAAGCGGATCGGACCTGTACACGCACAACCTCGTGGATCACTTCGCCGGCGACGACGAACTGCAGGGATGGCTGCGCGATCACTGGGAGCACGAGGAATTGCAGCATGGCCGCGCGCTCGCGGCCTACGTGCGCCACGTGTGGCCGGAATTCGACTGGGATGCCGGTTTCAGGAACTTCTTCGCGCACTATGGCTCGGTCTGCACCTCCGAAGAACTGGAGCCGAACCGCGGGCTCGAACTGGCCGCGCGTTGCGTGGTGGAAACCGGCACGGCCAGTCTCTACCGCGCATTGAACGACGTGACCGACGAGCCCGTGCTGCGCGAGCTGACGAACCGCATCAAGAGCGACGAAGTGCGGCATTACAAGCACTTCTACCAATATTTCCGCGTCTATCGCGAGCGCGACGGCATCGGCCGGATCAGCACCTTCCGTACCTTGCTGAAGCGTCTGCGCGAGATCAAGAACGAAGACAGCGACATCGCGCTGCGCCACGTTTTCAACGTGCGCTACCCCGACAAGGCCCACGACGACGCCGAGTTCCGCCGCGTCACCTCGCGCGCGGAAGGCCTGTTGAAGAGGCATATTCCCGCCGAGATGACGGTGAAGATGCTGCTGCGCCCGCTGGACCTTCCACCGAAGGTGAATGCGCTGCTGGAGTGGCCGCTGACGCGAATCACCGAGAAGCTGTTCCTTCATTGAGGGAGCGCGGAGTCGCTCACTTCTTCTTAGGCAACGGCGTCCACTTCTCCGGATCGAAGCCGCCCGTTTCGAAGGTAAGCGTGGTTTCGCCGCGGCTGATCGTCACCACGTCGATCGTCAGGCGCTTCGTCTTCGCCAGGTCTTTCAGGAACTGCGCGTCGTTGCGGAACAGGAGCGCCGGCTCGCCCGTGGGCGGGCGGAAGGCCTTGATCACCTTCGGCTTGCCGTCGAAGGTGGCTTTCAGCGAACAATCGCCCTTGCAGACGAAACCCTTGCCGCTCGTGGCGTAGAGGAACACGCTCTGCCCCCACGCCGTGTGCCGGCGCAGGATGAGCCGTACCGTCTGGTCGCCGGTCGGCCGGCTCGACTGGATGGTGGCCGTGCTCTGCGTGCCCCCCTGCATCGGCGAGGTCTGGTAAAGCCACAGCGCGGCCAGGCGTGCCTTCTCGCTGGCCGCCTTGTAGTTCGTCTCCAGCTCGTCGAGGGTCTTCTTCACCTCGGCGGCGGCGGGCGTATCCGGGTATTTGTCCACGATCTCGTGGCCGATCTGTACCGCCGGACCGTCGTTGTGCAACTTCAGCAGCTGCTGGTAGATCTCGAGCTTCTTCGCCGCTTCACCGGCGCGGTCGTCCGGAACGGGAGCCTGTGCGGCCTGCTGGTCCTGGGGCGACGAGCAGGCGGTGGCGAGCGCGGCGGCGGCGATGAGGATGGCGATACGACGCATGTTCTTGCGAGCCCCAGGTAGGAAGGCCTTAGCTTCTCCGATACGGGGACGCCGATCAAACGTCCGCTGCATGCGCGTAAAATCTGCGCAAATTCTCAAGGATCGCCGATGTCGTCCTCTCCCCCGGCAGCGGTGTCGCTGCTTCGCTATCGCGCCTTCGTGCAGTTCTGGTTCGCCAGGAACGCCTCCAGTTTCGGGTTCCAGATGATGTCGGTGGCCGTCGGCTGGCAGGTCTACGAGATTACCCACCGCGCGCTCGACCTCGGCCTCATCGGCCTCGTGCAGTTCGTGCCCTCGGTACTCCTGGCCCTGCCCGCTGGCCATGTGGCAGACCAGTTCGACCGGCGGCGCATCGTCACCGTCTGCCAGGCGATCGAAGGGATTGCCATCGCGCTGCTGGCTGGTTTCAGCCTTTCCGGGCACCTGACGGAAACCGGGATCCTCGCCCTGGTCTTCGTTGTCAGCCTGGCCAAGACCTTCGAATTCCCCGCACTGCAGTCGATGCTCCCGGCCCTCGTGCCCACGGAGGTCCTGCCACGCGCGATGGCGGCGAACGCCGCTGCCGGACAGGCCGCGATGATCGTCGGACCGGCGTTAGGCGGCCTGCTGTACGTGGCCGGCGCGGCGACGGTGTATGGCGTCTCGGCGCTGCTCTACCTCGTCGCGCTGGTGCTGATGTCGCGGCTGGCGTACGCGCACCTGCCGCCGCGCCGCGAGCCGGCCACGCTCAAGACCCTGTTCGCCGGCATCCATTTCATCCGCAACCGCCCGGCCGTGTTCGGCGTGATCTCGCTGGACCTCTTCGCGGTGCTGCTGGGCGGCGCCACGGCGCTCCTGCCCATCTTCGCGAAGGACATCCTGCATACGGGTCCCTGGGGTCTCGGCGTCCTGCGTGCCGCACCGGCGGTGGGCGCCCTGCTGATGTCGCTCTGGCTGTCGCGGCATTCGCTGGAGCGCCGGGTGGGGCCGATCATGTTCGCCTCGGTGGCGGGCTTCGGCGTCGCGACCCTCGTTTTCGCGGTATCCACCGCGCTATGGCTATCGGTGGCGGCCCTCTTCGCCCTGGGCGCGTTCGACATGGTCAGCATGGTCATCCGGGGCGCCCTGGTGCAGCTGGAGACGCCGGACGACATGCGCGGCCGGGTAAGCGCGGTCAATGCGATCTTCATCAACACCTCCAACCAGCTGGGCGAATTCGAGTCGGGCCTCCTGGCGGCGGCCATGGGCGCAGTGAATGCGACCCTGGTCGGGGGCATCGGCACCCTCGTGGTCGTCGGCCTCTGGGTGTGGTGGTTTCCCTCGCTGCGCCGTCGCCAGGGGCTGGTCTCGGATCCCGAACCCATCGAGGGGGCCAGCGGCACGATCTGACACGGCGGCAAAAGCATGCTATTAAGTGGACGTCTATACCTCCAAAGGGGAAGAAGCCAGCATGAAGCGATTGCTCACCGTCCTGATTTTCGGCCTGGTTGCGACGGCTGCGTCCGCGCATCAGGGTCCTGCCAGCCTCGATGAGGCGCTTGCCCAGGGCAAGCGCGAGCACAAGCCGGTACTGATCGATTTCCAGGCGGTGTGGTGTTACTCGTGCTATTTCATGGCGAGCCACGTGCTCAACGGCAAGGAGTGGAACGACCTGAACGCAAAGGTCGTGTTCTACGAAGCTGATGCTGACAAACCCGACGACAAGGCGTGGATGACGAAACTCAACGTCCACTTCCTGCCCACCTACGTCATGATCGGTCCCAGCGGCGAAGAACTCGGCCGCATCCTTGCCGAGCGGCCACGCAAGACGTTCTACGACGAGATCGCGGGCATCCTTTCCGGCGATGCACGCCTGTCGAAGCAGAAGGCCGACGCCGCGAAAGGCTCCCTCGGTGCCGTCGCCGACGTGCTCGATACCTATCAGCTTCGCTACCAGGGCAGCGAGGGCATGGCGTGGTTCGATACGCTGCCGTCGACGGTGCGCAACGTCTCCGACAAGGACAAGCGCGTCGCCCTCGCCAAGCAGCGCCTCCTGCTTCTCCAGGCGAAGGACAAGAAAGACGACAACGCCATCGTCGACGCCGCGACCAAGGTGCTGGCGGGCAAGATCGGTTGCGATCGGCCCTATGTGCTCGACGACCTGATCGGCGCAAGCAAGACGCGGCCGGCCGACGCCCAGCGCGCCCTGCTCGCGCCGCAGAAGCCGGCTTACGAGCAATACCTCGCATCGCAGATATTCACGGCCGCGCCGGCCTGCGCCGATCAACGCAGCGCCGTGCTCGCGGCGGCGGACCTCGATGCCGCGCTGGGCGATCACGAAGGCGAGCAGGCCGTATTGCGCAAGGCGATCGACCTCAGCCGCGAGAACCTGCACGGCGACCTTCGCAGCGATCGCAACCTTGCCGACAACCTGCGCGTCTACCTCGTTCGCGCGAAGGCCGGCGAAGAGCTCGACACGCTGGAGAAGCAGCTGATCGCCGCCTACCCGGAAGACTACGTATACAACTACCGTTACGGGCGGCGGCTCGTCGAGAACGGCAAGGCGGCGGAAGGCCTGCCCTATCTCGACGCTGCCGCGAAGAAGGCCTATGGCGCCAACCGCATCACCGTCACCACGTTCCAGGTAAAAGCGTTGCGTGCGCTGCACCGTGATGACGAGGCGCGCAAGCGCGTGGCGCAGACGGTGGCCGAGGAAGGCAAGGCGTTTCCGGAACAGACGAAGAAGCTGCAGGAATCGCTGACGGCGGCAGGCTGAATACATCCATGATCGTCGTTCACCACCTCAACAACTCGCGCTCGCAACGCGTGCTCTGGATGCTCGAGGAACTTGGCCTTCCGTACGACATCGTCCGCTACCAGCGGGATCCGAAAACCATGCTGGCGCCAAAGGCATTGCGCGCCGTCCATCCGCTGGGCAAGTCGCCCGTGCTGGTGGACGGCGACGCCGTCGTCGCGGAGTCCGCCGCCATCCTCGAATACCTGCTCGAGCGGTACGGCGACGGCCGCTTCGTTCCCGCCCGGGGCACGGCCGAAGCGCTGAGGTATCGCTACTTCATGCACTACGCGGAAGGCTCGGCCATGCCTCCCCTGCTGCTGAAACTCGTGTTCATCCGCATGGAATCGGCACCGGTGCCGTTCTTCGCCAGGCCGATCGCGCGCATGCTGGCGCGTGGCGCGCAGAAGGCCTTCGTCGATCCACAACTGAAGCTTCATCTCGATTATCTCGAAGACGAAATAAGCAAGACGGGATGGTTCGCCGGCGAGGCGTTCACGGCGGCCGACATCCAGATGAGTTTCCCGCTCGAGGCAGCCGCGAGCCGAGCCGCCCTCGACGCCTCGCGGCCGGGACTGCACGCCTTTCTCGAGCGCATCCACGCGCGCCCGGCGTACCAGGCAGCCCTCGAACGCGGCGGCGACTACGACCTCGCGCCGAAGCCGGAACACTGAATCGCGGCGCAATCGGATCGCCCCTGTTTACGCGCCCCTCACGGCACGGATCGCAGAGTCTGCGGCGTATGTCCCATGCAGCAAGGAGCCATCCGATGAGCAGAAATCGCGAGTTCGCGCGCCAGGTCGAAAGCGCCGTCAACGGGGTCTCCGGCCGCGTTCGTCACTATGCCGGCGAAGCCGCCGGCGCGGGCAATGACCTGCTCGATCGCAGCCGGCGCATCACCGGCAAGTTCGCCCGCAACGCCGGCAACAACCAGCGCATCCGCTACATGGCCGAAGATCTGGCCGATGAAGCCACCTACCAGTACCGCAAGCTTCGCCGCCGCGTGCAGCGCCATCCGGGCGTGACCATCGGCATCGCCGCCGCGGCCATCGGCACCTTCCTGCTGATCCGCCACGCATTGCGCGACGACGATTGACAGGTGCCTGTACGGGCGAAAAGGCCGGGGTTTCCCCGGCCTTTTTCATTTCAGCATGGCTCAGGCACTGCGCGATTCATCCGCCGAACTTGACCAGGTCCTTGAAGATCAGTCCACCCCAGCTTTTCCCGCGCGCGTGAACGAGCATCCCGCCCTCGGCGAGCGCGCCAAGCTGGACCGGCGCGAAACCGAGTTTTTCCGCAAGCGCACCGATCTCCACGGCGGCGTCATCATCATCGCTCGCCAGGAAGACGACTCTCCTGCCACCATGCACGGCCGGGTCCTGGTCGAGAACGGCAGCAACCAGGTGGTTGAAGCCTTTCACCAGCCGGGCCCCGTTGAACGCTTTTGCGACGAAGGCAGAGGACGGTAGACCGTCCAGTTCCTCGAGCGGGACCTGGGTGTTCATGGCGTCGACGACGATTTTTCCTTTCCAACTCGCCAACGCCTTCGCGACCTCCGGGTGCGACTCGAAGCGGACGGCCAGAAAGATGATGTCCGCCTTGGCCGCTTCCGCCAAAGTCGTGGGAATGATCGTAGGACCGATCGCGGCCGCATCGGAGGCGAAGCGCTCCGGATCGCGCGTGGTGGCAACGAGGACGTCGATGCCGTTGCGGGCAAATGCCCTGGCAAGCGCGTGGCCGATCTTGCCGAAGCCGATGATGGCGTGATTTATGCGTGTCATGGATTCCTCTCCTCAGAGCTGCGCCAGACCGCCGTCGACGGCGACCTCGCTGGCGGTCATGAAACTGCTGTCCGGCGAGGCCAGGAACGCGGCTACCGCTCCAATCTCGGCGGGATCGGCCATCCGCTGGAGCGGCGTCATCGCGCCGTAAGCCTTCTGGCCCTCCTCGCCCAGTGCCTGCTTGGCGAGCTCGGTCGCCGTCGCGCCAGGCGACAGCACGTTTACCCGGATGCCCGTGCCCTTCAGGTCCTCGGCCCAGGTGCGCGCGAGGTTGCGTACCGCCGCCTTGCTCGCGCTATAGGCAGTGAATCCCGGAGCGCCCGTGGTGCCGGCACTCGATCCGGTCAGGATGATCGAACCGCCGGCGCGCATGAGCGGCAGTGCCTTCTGGACCGTGAAAATCGTGCCCTTCACATTGGTCTCGAAGGTTTCGTCGATGTGTTCGGCGGTGATCTGGCCGAGCGGAAGCGGGCTTCCGGCCCCGGCGTTGGCGAAGACGATGTCGAGCGTTCCGCGCTCGGTCTCGACCGCCTCGTAGAGCCGGTCGAGATCGGCCGGACTGGAGACCGAACCCTTCACCCCCCGGGCCTTGGATCCGAGGGCGGCCACGGCGGCATCGAGCGCCTCCTGCCGGCGGCCGAAGATGAAGACGAAAGCGCCCTCCTCGATGAAGCGCTTTGCCGCGGCGAGGCCGATGCCGGTTGCGCCGCCGGTGATGACGGCGGTCTTTCCTTCCAGTCTGTTCATGTCGTGTGCTCTTCGTAAGAGTGGCGCGGAAGCTGGAGAAGCGATGGGTGGCGCGGTAAGATATGGATCACTGATCCATATAACGAGTATGTGGATCAGTGATCCACTTGTCAAGGTGACCCATGCGAGCCGATGCCGAAAAAAATCGCAGCCAGATCCTCACGGTCGCGCGTGAGGTCGCCGCAGAGCACGGCGCCGACATATCGATGCGCGATCTTGCCCGCCGCGCCGGCGTCGGCCTGGCCACGCTGCTCCGCCATTTCCCGACCCGGGAAGCGTTGTTCGAGGCGTTGCTGTGCACCCACCTGGACGCACTGACGCAGAAGGCTGGCGAGCTCGAAACCTCGAGGTCGGCTGACGAAGCACTTCTCGTCTGGATGCGGGAGCTGGTGGCATTCGCCCAAAGCTATAAGGGCGTCATCGCCATGATGGCGGCGGCCCACGCGAACCCGGAATCCGCTCTTTATGCGTCGTGCGCAGCGGTGCACTCGGCAGGCGCGCGGCTATTGCTCCGTGCCCAGGGCGAGGGAACGGCGCGCGCCGATATGAATGGGGACGACTTGTTCGCCCTGATAACCGCTCTCGGCTGGGCGATCGACCAACCGTCGTTCGCGCCAAGGGCCGATCACCTCATCCATCTGATGACGAGCGCCATTCTGACGGAGCCGCGGGGCAGCGAGCTCAGGACAGCGAGGGGCTGAACCGGACCGGCATCGGGTGACCGGCCGTCGTGCTCAACGACACCGCGAGACGCCGGTGAGGACGCAGAGCATCATTGCAGCGGATGTTGCTCGACCACCTTGTCCACGTGCCAGCGCACGTTGGATCCGTCCTGCGCCGCACTCCTGGCGTGCACCTCGGTGATCTTCAACAGGTACTCGTTGCCGGATTTCCAGTCGAACCCTTCGACCGGTACGGAGGTGGCCTGCCACGGATCCGTAGGCTTCTCGCGGAACTGCAGGCATTCCGTCTTCATCGCGCCCATGCTGCAGGGCACCTTGCTGCCGGCGATGTAGAGCAGGCGCGAGCGTGAACCGTGGTCCGCCGGCGTGAGGGCACATCCGGCAATGGCAAGGGCGGCAAGGACAAGGATGGCTGAACGCATGACGGCTTCCGGATCGGGTAGGCAGGGAGGAATACCACCCGGCCCATCGACAACGCGTGAGGCGAAAACGACGAAGGCCGGGATAGCCCGGCCTTCGTCATGTTACATGCCCCGGGGATCAGACCGTCATCGGGTTCGGCTTGTCCGCGTCCAGCTTGTATTCCTTGATGGCGCGGCTGACGTCCTTGGCATTGACCTTGCCTTCCTTCGCCAGCGCGGCGAGGGCGGCGTGGGCGATCCAGTAGCGGTCCACTTCGAAGTGGCTGCGCAGGTTCGCACGGGTGTCGCTGCGGCCGAATCCGTCCGTGCCCAGCACCGTGTAACGCATGCCGTCCGGCATGAAGGCACGGATCTGGTCGGCGAACTCGCGAACGTAGTCGGTGGCGGCGATGGCCGGGCCCTGGCGGTCGGCCAGCAGGCCGGTGACGTAGGGCACGCGCTGCGGCGCTTCGGGATGCAGGCGGTTCCAGCGCTCGGCGTCGAAGCCTTCGCGGCGGACTTCGGAGAAGCTCGGCACCGACCAGATGTCGGAGGTGACGCCGAAATCCTTCTCCAGCAGTTCGGCCGCCGCGATCACTTCGCGCAGGATCGTGCCCGAACCCATCAGCTGCACGCGCGGCTCGTTCTTCTTCGCCTTGCCGCCGTCCTTGAACAGGTACATGCCCTTGACGATGCCTTCCTCGCTGCCCTTCGGCAGGTCGGGGTGGGCATAGTTCTCGTTCATCACGGTGATGTAGTAGTAGACGTCTTCCTGCTCCTGCATCATGCGGCGCGTGCCGTCCTGCAGGATCACCGCGAGTTCGTAGGAGAAGGTGGGGTCGTACGACACCACGTTCGGGATCGCACCGGACAGCAGGTGCGAATGGCCGTCCTCGTGCTGCAGGCCTTCGCCGTTGAGCGTGGTGCGGCCGGAGGTGCCGCCGATCAGGAAGCCGCGCGCACGCATGTCGCCCGCCGCCCAGCAGAGGTCGCCGATGCGCTGGAAACCGAACATCGAGTAATAGATGAAGAACGGCAGCATCGGCACGTTGCTGATGCTGTAGCTGGTGCCGGCCGCGATCCAGGCGCTCATGCCGCCGGCCTCGCTGATGCCTTCCTGCAGCACCTGGCCCTTCTGGTCTTCGCGGTAGTACAGCAGCTGGTCGGCATCCTGCGGACGGTACTTCTGGCCGAACGGCGCATAGATGCCGATCTGGCGGAACATGCCTTCCATGCCGAAGGTACGGGCCTCGTCGGCCACGATCGGCACGAGACGGGGACCGAGCTCCTTGTCGCGCAGCATGAGGTTCATGCCGCGGACCAGGGCCATGGTGGTCGAGATCTCGCGATCGCCGGTGCCCTTGGTGATCTGCTCGAAGGCTTCCAGCGCCGGCGCCTTGAACGACTGGTCGGCCTTGCGGCGACGCTGCGGCAGCGAACCGCCCAGCGCGCGGCGGCGCTCGAGCATGTACTGCACTTCCTCCGAGTCCTTGCCCGGGTGGTAGTACGGCACTTCGTCCAGCTTGTCGTCCGGCACCGGGATGTTGAAGCGGTCGCGGAAGGCGCGCACGGCATCCGCGTCCATCTTCTTCTGGTTGTGCGCCGGGTTCTGCGATTCACCGGCGGCGCCCATGCCATAGCCCTTCACCGTCTTGGCGAGGATCACGGTGGGCATGCCCTTGGTGTTCACGGCCGCGTGGTACGCCGCGTAGACCTTGTGCGGATCGTGGCCGCCGCGGTTGAGGCGCCAGATGTCGTCGTCGGACATGTTGGCGACCAGCGCCGCCGTTTCCGGATACTTGCCGAAGAACTTCTCGCGCGTGTACGCGCCGCCGAAGGCCTTGCACGCCTGGTACTCGCCGTCGACGGTTTCCATCATCAGCTGGCGCAGCTTGCCGGAGGTGTCGCGGGCGATGAGCGGATCCCAGTAGCTGCCCCACACGACCTTGATCGCGTTCCAGCCGGCACCGCGGAACACGCCTTCCAGTTCCTGGATGATCTTGCCGTTGCCGCGAACCGGCCCGTCGAGGCGCTGCAGGTTGCAGTTGATGACGAAGATCAGGTTGTCGAGGCCTTCGCGCCCGGCCAGCGAGATCGCGCCCAGCGACTCCGGCTCGTCCGACTCGCCGTCGCCCATGAAGCACCAGATCTTCCGGTCGGTCTTCGGCATCAGGCCACGGTGCTCGAGGTACTTCCAGAACTGCGCCTGGTAGATCGCCTGGATCGGGCCGAGGCCCATCGAGACAGTCGGCACCTGCCAGTAATCCGGCATCAGGTAGGGGTGCGGATAGGACGAAAGACCGCGGCCCTTGCCCGCCACTTCCATGCGGAAGAGGTCCATCTGGTCTTCGCTGAGGCGGCCTTCGAGGAACGAGCGGGCGTACACGCCCGGGGCCGAATGGCCCTGGTGGAATACCAGGTCGCCCGGATGGTCGGCGCTCGGAGCGCGCCAGAAATGATTGAAGCCCACGTCGTACAGGGTGGCCGACGAGGCGAAGCTGGAAATGTGGCCGCCGAGGTCGCCGGGCTTGCGGTTGGCGCGCACGACGGTGGCCAGGGCGTTCCAGCGGATCAGCGAGCGGATGCGCCATTCGATGGCGGCGTCGCCGGGGCTGCGCGCTTCCATGTGCGGCGGGATGGTGTTCAGGTACTCCGTCGTCGGATCGAACGGCAGGTAGCCGCCCGCGCGACGTGTGGAGTCGACCATGCGCTCCAGCAGGAAATGCGCGCGCTCGGTGCCGTCGTGATTGATGACGGCGTTGAGCGACTCGACCCATTCACGGGTTTCGGTGGGGTCGAGGTCCTGGTTCAGGATGTCGTCGATCTGGTCCATGGATGCTCCGCTCGCGCGTAACGCGCGCTCATGGGGACTAAGTGGGGCCGCTGGGGTGGCGGGAAAACCTTTTCATGATAGCGCAAAGGTTCCCGCATACGCGTCGGTACGGCCGTTTCAATCGTGTTAAATCGGGAGAATCAGTCGTTTACGACCGTCCTGGGCTTGCCGGCCCGGATCTGCGCCTCGACACAGGCCACCGAGGTCATGTTCACCACCCGGCGGACCGTGGCCTGCGGGGTGAGGATGTGCGCCGGCTTGGCCACGCCCATGAGGATCGGGCCGATCACCACGCCGTCGCAGAGCACGCGGACCATGTTGTAGGCCGTGTTGGCGGCATCCAGGTTCGGGAACACGAAGACGTTCGCCTTACCCTCCAGGCGCGAGTTCGGGAAGATCCGTTCGCGCAGTTCGGGGGTGAGCGCCACGTCGGCCTGCATCTCCCCCTCCACCTCGAGGCGGGGCGCCCGTTCGCGGATGAGCCCCAGCGCATCGCGCATCTTCCGCGAGCTGCGCGTCTCGCGGCTGCCGAAGTTCGAGTTCGACAGCAGGGCGATCTTCGGCTGGATGCCGAACAGCTTCAGGCGGATGGCCGCCTGCAGCGTGGCCTCGGCGATCTGCGCGGCGCTCGGGTCTTCCTGCACATATGTGTCGAGGAAGAAGAATGTGCCCTTTTCCGTCGCCACGGCGGCCATCGCGGAGGCTTCGGCGACGCCTTCGTCCAGGCCGATGATGTCGCAGATGTAGCCGAGCTTGCTCTGGTAGTTGCCCACCAGGCCGCAGATCATCGCGTCCGCCTCGCCGCGTTCCACCATCAGCGCCGCGATCACCGTCGGACGCGAGCGGACCACCGCCTTCGCCGAGGCGGGCGTGACGCCGTTGCGCTCCATGATCGAGTGGTACAGGCGCCAGTAGTCTTCGAAGCGCGGGTCCGAATGGATGTTGCACATGTCGAAGTCCACGCCCGGCTTCAGGCGCAGGCCCGCGCGGGCGATACGCTTCTCGATGACATCGGGGCGGCCGACCAGGATCGGCCGTGCGAGACCTTCGTCCACCACCGTCTGCACGGCGCGCAGCACGGTTTCTTCTTCGCCCTCCGCGTACACCACGCGCTTGGGATCGGCCTTCGCGCGGTCGAACACCGGCTTCATCAGCAGGCCGGTGCGGAACACGAAGCTGGTGAGCTTCTCGATGTAGGCGGGGAAATCCTCGATGGGACGCTCGGCGACGCCGGAGTCCATCGCCGCCTGCGCGATCGCCGGCGGCAGCTGGATCAACAGGCGCGGATCGAACGGCTGCGGGATGAGGTAATCGGGGCCGAAGCTCGGCGGCTTGCCGCCATAGGCGCGCGCGCTCACGTCCGAGGACTCGCGGCGCGCCAGTTCGGCGATGGCCTGCACGCAGGCCACCTTCATATGCTCGTTGATCACCGTGGCGCCGACGTCGAGCGCGCCGCGGAACAGGTAGGGGAAGCAGAGCGCGTTGTTGACCTGGTTCGGGTAATCCGAGCGGCCGGTGGCCATGATGCAGTCTGGGCGCACGGCTTTCGCGTCTTCCGGCAGGATCTCCGGGTTCGGATTGGCGAGCGCGAAGATGATCGGGCGCTCCGCCATCGTCGCGACCATTTCCGGCTTGAGGATGCCGCCGGCGGAAAGGCCGAGGAAGATGTCCGCGCCTTCGACGATCTCGGCCAGCGTACGCTTGTCGGTGTCACGTGCGTAACGCAGCTTGTCCGGATCGAGGTCGGTACGGCCGGTGTGCAGCACGCCGTCGCGGTCGAAGGCGAGGATGTTCTCCTTGCGCATGCCCAGGGTCACCAGCATGTCGACGCAGGAAATGCCTGCGGCACCCATGCCGGTGGTCGCCAGCTTCACGTCCTCGATCTTCTTGCCGGTGACCAGCAGCGCGTTGAGCACCGCCGCGCCAACGATGATCGCCGTGCCGTGCTGGTCGTCGTGGAACACGGGGATCTTCATCCGCTCGCGCAGCTTGCGCTCGACCACGAAGCACTCGGGCGCCTTGATGTCCTCGAGGTTGATGCCGCCGAAGGTCGGTTCGAGGCTGGCGATGATGTCGACCAGCTTGTCAGGGTCCGTCTCGTCGATCTCGATGTCGAACACGTCGATGCCGGCGAACTTCTGGAACAGCACGCCCTTGCCTTCCATCACCGGCTTGCCGGCCAGCGCGCCGATGTTGCCCAGCCCGAGCACCGCCGTGCCGTTCGAGATCACCGCCACCAGGTTGGATCGCGCCGTGAGCTCGGCGGCCTGCCGGGGATCGGCGACGATCGCGTCGCACGCGGCGGCGACGCCGGGCGAGTACGCGAGCGACAGGTCGCGCTGGGTGAGCAGCGACGTGGTGGGCGTGACCTTGATCTTTCCCGGACGGGGAAGGCGGTGATATTCGAGAGCGGCTTGCCTCAGTTCCTCGGAAATGGCCATGGGATCCTGTGGGACGTAACGAGTAGGAAGGGCGGGCGGCCTCGCGGACCGCGACGCAAGCGGCCATGTTAGCACCGGGTGGCGGGGTCTCCGCCGCTACGGGTGTGAGGCATTGCGACAGGCTGTAATACGGATTCCCCGCCATCAACGGGATGCATAGCAGCCTTGCAGGACCGTGCGTTGGCGTACGGCGCAGGGGCGGCCGACGTGACGACCGGTGTCCGCCTACAGATTCTCGCCGGGCGCTTGGGGCTTCATCGGCAATTCCCGATGCCCCTGAAAGGATTCAACATGTTCCATCGTCATCCACTGCTACGCGCCGCGTCCGGGTGCCTGCTGTTCGCGACACATGCCGTCATGGCGACCGACACGATCTGGCGGGATGCTCCGCTGCCGGCCCCTGCATCCACGGCACGCGCCGCCAGCGACCTTCCCGCGCACTACCGCAGCGTGCTGCTCGACCGGCCCGCGCTCGACGCCGGCCGGCGGCGTTCCCGCCGCGCCGACGCGCCGGAAACCCTGGAACTTCCGCTTCCCGGCGGCGGCAGTTCCCGCTTCGAGCTCGAACGCTCCGATGTCTTGCCTCCCGGGCTGGCCGCCCGTTATCCATCGCTGACCAGCCTGCGCGGGCATGACGGAGCGGGCCGTCGCATACGGATCGACATGGCTCCGGACGGTGTCCATGCCAGCGTGCGCGATCCCGACGGCGACTGGATGGTACGCCCTGTAGCACCCTCGTCCGCGGCAAAGCGACAGACCGCCGAGCCACACATCGTTTTCCGCCGCGTCGACGCAGGCCCGGCTCGCGGCCGGAAGGAATCCGCGCCGGCCCACGGCACCGCCACTTCCGCGGGCAGGCCGGCGGGACGCCAGGCGCGAGCCAGCCACGCGGGTGGCGTGGTACGGACGTTCCGTATCGCCATGACGGCCACGCCGGCCTATACGAAGCACATGGGTGGCACGGTGGAAGCCGGGCTCGCCGGCATCGTCCGCACGGTGAACCGGGTCAACGAGATCTTCGAGAATGACCTGGGCGTGCACCTCGTGCTGGCCGAAGGCAACGACCGGCTCGTCTTTACCCCTGGCGGGGACAATCCCTTCGCGGACGTGCAGGGCTCGGACGCCGACATCGTCAGGCGCAACGTCGAGGTGGTCTCGCGGGTCCTGGGCGATGATGCGTTCGACGTGGGTCATGTGCTCGACGGACAGCGCGATGCCGGCATCGTTGGGGACATAGGCGTTACGTGCAAGCGCTGGACGGGACAGGCCGATGACCGCGACCTTTCCAAGGCCGCCGGCATGACCGGCAGCAGCCGGCCCTTCGGCGACGCCTTCCATGTCGATTTCGTGGCCCATGAACTCGGGCATCAGTTCGGCGCATCCCACAGTTTCAACGGATGCCAGGCGGGGGACCGCGACGAAGCTTCGGCCTTTGCTCCCGCCAGCGGCTCCACGATCATGGGCTATGCGGGCCTGTGCGGTTCCCACGACCTGCAGCCGCGAAGCGATCCCTACTTCCACGCAAGCAGCATCGAACAAGTGGCGGCGTGGACGGCGAGCGCCGGCGGCGCATGCGCCTCCTCGCGGATCAATCCATTGCCGGCGCCCTGGCTCGACACCGAAGGCTGGCATAAGCCGTTGATCGTCCCCGCGCGCACGCCCTTCCGGCTGGCCGGGCTCGCTTCCTTCGCCGCGCCGTCCGCGCAACTGACCTATACCTTCGAGCAGATGGACCTGGGCGATATGCAGAAGCCGGGCGTCGCCCTGGCCGATACCGGCGCCGGGCCGCTATTCCGCTCACGGCTGCCCAGCCCTGCCGGGGAACAGGCCTTTCCGCCATGTCCGTCCTGCTCGGCGAAGAGCCACTGGGCCTCGGTGACGCCTTTCCCACGGGCAGTCGCGACCTGCGTTTCCGCGTGACGGTGCGCGACAACCTCGATCAGCTCTCGCACGTGGTCTCCGCCGAGCGGGTCGTCAGGGTGTTCGACACCGGCAAGCCTTTCAAAGTGCTGGCACCGAGGGCGTCCGCCGTCCTGAGGCGCGGCAAGCCACGCCTCGTGCAGTGGGATGTCGCGCGCACGGCCGTCGCGCCCATTGCCTGCAAATCGGTACGGATCGACCTGTCCGTGGATGGCGGCCGCACCTTCCTCGACACGCCACTGGCAGAGGATGTGTTCAACACCGGCCGCCGCACGGTCACGGTGCCGCTGGATGCCGCCCCGACCCGCCGCGGAAGGCTCCGGGTCGGCTGCGTCGACGGGCGCTTCTTCGCGCTGTCGGGCGAGGTCGGGATCCGCTAGCCGCGCTCAGAGGCCGAGGGAGATTTCCTCGGCCTCCACACCCGCCATGTGGATGTGGTTCACGAACAGCGAGAAGGCGAGCTTGCCGGCCAGGCCGTGCACGTGTTGCATCCATGGCGGCAGGTAGCGCGGCAAGGCGATGTCGCCGCTTTCGAAGTGCGCCTCGAGGCTCATCACGTCGTGCAGGGCGAGCTTGCCCGCGAAGAGATTGCGCAACAGGTCCAGCCGGCGCTGGCGCAAGGCCCAGCGGAAGAATGTGTGCACGGCAAGCAGGCCGCTGAGGTAGACGTTGTCCTTCGCGAACGCCGAGCCGCCCGTCAGCGGCACGCCGCGGAACACGCGCTGCGCCGAATGGAAGCTGTCCGCCACGTTCTGTCCGCAGGCGCGGAAGTAGCGGAATACCTCCACGAAGTCGGCGCCGTTCAGGGCCATGTCGATGGCCAGGATGCGCAGGCTGATCCGCTTCAGCCGTGAGATGTCGATGGCGCCCGACATCAGCTCGGCGAACACGGCGAGCCCCTCCTGCGTCGCGGTGACGCGCGGCGAGGTGCGCGCCAGCGAGGCCAGCACGGGCTGCTCGCGTCCGTTCAGGGCCGTGAGCGAATGCACGAAGGCCTCGTGCGCCAGCAGCTGGTGACGGTCGTACTCGGTGAAGCGCACGCCGCCGCGCAGGCGGATGCGAGTGGCGCCGGCCGCCGCTTTCGCGGTGAGTTCCGGATCGACCTCGACCGAGATCGTGCCCGGTGAGAAAAAGGCGTCCAGCCGCTCGGCCATGTCGCGGCGCAGTTCCTCGGCCGGGATGTTGCCGGTGGCGTCCTCGGTCTCGAGGTCGGCGCCCAGCTCGTCGGCCAATTCCACGAAATAACGGGCCGCGTCGAGATTGCTGCGGTTGCTGCCAGGGATGGCGTCGCCCGGCTTGCCGTAGAGCAGGACGGAGGTATCGGTGACGCGCTCGGTGCCGGCGGCATGCAGCATGTCCGCTGCGATCCGCCAGGACTCGGCCGTGCGCCGCAGGTATTCCGCGATGGGATGGTCCTCGTCCGCCTCCGCCTCGATGGCCTCGAGTTCGGCACGGGTGTCGTCGAGCGCCGGCGGACGGTAGCGAATATCGGGGATCGAGAGACGTCCTGCGCCGAACTCCTCGATCAGGCGTTCTTCGATCGAAGCCGGCCAGGAGACCGTGGGGAGGATGCGGATGGTGCCGGCGGCCGCGAGGAGGCGCTGGTCGAGCGCCGCATAGCGCCTCATCTCGGGCGACAGGTGGTGCGGGGCGGCCTGGGCATGCATGGGTGCGGAGTATAGCCCTGTGGGAGCCGCTTCAGCGGCGATCCCGCGGCAGCGGGCAAGCTTGCCGCGAGCACCCAATCGCCGCTGAAGACGCTCCCACACAAAGCACGGTCTTGCAGGAGAACATAGGATCCCCCACAAAAAGCCGGTCAGCGAGAGGAAATATATTTTTCGCGGCGGATGTGCTGCACCGGCAGGCCGTGTTCCTTCAAGGCTGAAAACGCCGCGTCGACCATGTTCGGGTTGCCGCAGAGGTAGGCGATGTCGCTCTCCCCGTTCGGCTCCAGCTCGGCCAGCATGTCCTGCACATAGCCCAGGCGATCGTGCGGTCGCGGGCTGGGCCGGGCGCCGCGGGACAGGCAGGGGTAGAAGTCGAAACCCTCGTGAGTGCGCGCGAAGGCCTCGAATTCCTCGCCGTAGAGCAGTTCGCCCTCGTTGCGCGCCCCGTACAGCAGCACGAAGCGGCAGCCGCGTGAGGCGATCAGGGCCTCGATCTGCGGCAGCATGGCCCGGTACGGGGTGACCCCGGTGCCTGTGGCGATAAGGATGTAACGCTTGTTCTGGTCGCCTTCCATCAGGCAGAAGCGGCCGTAGGGGCCGCTGGCGTCCACCGTGCCGCCGTGTTCCAGCCCGCCCAGCAGGGCCGTGGCGGCTCCGCCGTCCACGTAGCTCACGGCGATCTCGATCCGTTGCACCGGGCCACTGCCGTCGCCCACGGTACCCACCGAATAGCTGCGTTTGGTCGGCTTTCCGTCGTCGTAGTGGAAATGCACCTGGAGGAACTGCCCCGGCACGAAGGCCAGCGGCTGGCCGTCCACCCGCTCGAAGGAGAGGTGGCGCACCGTCGGGGCCAGCATGAAGCTGTCGACGAGGCGGAGCGGGAACTGTTCGGCCATGGAAAGTCTCTGTTGACGCCGGGGAACGAAGCGGCCCGGCAAAGCCCGGTATAATAGGCGGCTTGTCATTTCGGCGCAGCCCATGACCACTCCCGCTTTAAACGTCAACGATTTACGGAAGACCTACGGCAACGGCGTGGAGGCCCTGAAGGGCATCTCCCTCACCGTGCAGCCGGGCGATTTCTTCGCCCTGCTCGGCCCGAACGGCGCCGGCAAGTCCACCCTCATTGGCATCCTGTCCTCCCTCGTGAACGCGTCCTCGGGCGATGCCGAGGTGTTCGGGGTGTCCATCCACAAGCATCGCAGCGAGGCGATGCGGCTGATCGGCCTGGTTCCCCAGGAGATCAACTTCAACCAGTTCGAAAAACCTTTCGACATCTGCGTGAACCAGGCCGGCTTCTACGGGATCGGCCGCGCGGAGGCCTCGGAGCGCGCCGAAAAGTACCTCAAGGAGCTCCGGCTCTGGGACAAGGCACACCACCAGGCGCGGATGCTCTCGGGCGGCATGAAGCGGCGGCTGATGATCGCCCGCGCGATGATGAACGAGCCGAAGCTGCTCATCCTCGATGAGCCCACCGCGGGCGTGGACATCGAGATCCGCCGCTCCATGTGGCAGTTCGTCAGCGGCATCAATGCCGCCGGCACCACGGTGATCCTCACCACGCACTACCTCGAGGAAGCCGAGCAGCTCTGCCGCAACATCGCCATCATCGACCAGGGCCGCATCGTGCAGAACACCACGATGAAGAGCCTGCTCGCCACCCTCGACGTCGAAACCTTCGTGCTCGACGTGTCCGCCGTGCCGGACACGCTGCCCGCCCTGCCCGGCGTCATCCTGCGCAAGCTCGACGACCACACCATCGAAGCCGAAATGTCCCGCGCGCACGACCTCAATTCCCTGTTCGCTGCGCTGTCCACGCACGGCGTCACCGTCACCTCCATGCGCAACAAGGCCAACCGCCTCGAGGAACTCTTCGTGAGGCTGGTCGAGCACGGCCGGGAGAACGCGGCATGAGCAGCTCCACCAACCTCGTCGCCCTGGGCACCATCGTCCGCCGCGAAATCATGCGCATCATGCGGATCTGGACGCAGACGCTGATTCCGCCCGCCATCACGATGACGCTGTACTTCGTCATCTTCGGCAAGCTCATCGGCAGCCGCATCGGCACGATGCACGGCTTCACGTACATGCAGTACATCGTGCCGGGCCTCGTGATGATGAGCATCATCACGAACAGCTACGGCAACATCTCCTCCTCGTTCTTCGGCGCCAAGTTCGGCCGCTTCGTCGAGGAGATGCTGGTGTCGCCGATGCCGAACTGGGTGATCCTGCTCGGTTACGTCACCGGTGCCGTGGCCCGCGGCGTGATCGTCGGCGCGCTAGTGCTGCTCATCGCGCTGTTCTTCACCGACCTGCACGTGGCCCACCCCATCGTCACCTTCCTCTCGGTGGTGCTGGGCGCCTCGGTGTTCTCGCTGGCCGGCTTCGTCAATGCGGTGTTCGCCAAGAAATTCGACGACATCGCGCTGGTGCCGACCTTCGTGCTCACCCCGCTGACCTATCTCGGCGGCGTGTTCTATTCGGTGGACCTGCTGGGCGAGCCGTGGCACACCATCTCGCTGGCCAACCCCATCCTGTACATGGTGAACGCCTTCCGCTTCGGCGTGCTCGGCGTGAGCGACGTGCCCATCGTCACGGCCTTCGTCGTGATGCTGGTGTTCGTGATCGGCCTGGCGGCGGTCGCCCTGCGCCTGCTCACGCGCGGCGTCGGCCTGCGCTCCTGAGGCCATGCGGGTCAACAAGTACATCAGCGAGTCGGGCATCTGCTCGCGGCGCGAAGCCGACGACCTGCTGGCCGCCGGCCGCGTCACCATCAACGACGAGGTCGTCGGCATGGGCGCGAAGGCGCTCGACGGCGACGTCGTCAAGGTCGATGGCGAGGTGGTCGTCGCACGCACCCTCATCGCCAGCCCGGCGAAGAGTCGCGGCGTCTACATCGCGTTGAACAAGCCGGTGGGCATCACCTGCACCACCGACACCACGGTGGACGGCAACATCATCGATTTCGTCGACCACCCGCAGCGTATCTTCCCGATCGGCCGGCTGGACAAGGATTCCGAAGGGCTGATCCTGCTCACCAGCAACGGCGACATCGTCAACGAGATCCTGCGCGCGGAGAACCACCACGAAAAGGAATACCTCGTCGCGGTGAACAAACCCGTGACCGACGAGTTCCTCAAGGCCATGGCCAAGGGCGTCATGGTCCACGGACAGATGACGAAGCCCTGCCGTACGAAACGGATCGCAAAGTACGGGTTCTCGATCGTCCTCACCCAGGGGCTCAACCGGCAGATCCGCCTCATGGCCGCGGCCTTCGGCTACCGCGTCACGCAGCTCCGCCGCGTGCGCATCATCAACGTGAAACTCGGTCATCTCAAGGTAGGCCAGTGGCGCAACCTCACCGAGTCCGAGCTGAAAGGTCTGCTGCCCGGCCGCACCAGCTTCTAGGCCCTCGCCCGGTGTAGGGCACCCCTGACTCCAAGCCCCACACGCTCCCACACCGATCACGAGAGCGGCCCTCTATGGGCGATGCCGGCGGTCGGAGAAAATGGATCCTCCGACGCATCTTGCATGCGTGCAGATACGGAGTTTCCCCGACATGAAGTCAATCATCCGGCTGATCTTCCTGGCCGCGCTTGTGTCATCGCCCGAGCGCGCCATCTCAGCCCCACCCATCGTCGACGTTCATCGCGAACTCGTTCGCTACCGGGCAGTTCACCACGGCGTTTCACGCGCGCTCGCCCACGATACGCGCGGTTTCATCAACATGTTCCTGGACGATCCCTATTCGCCCTATAGCAAGGTCGAACCTCTACCTTCGATCGTGAATGAAATCTGGTGGCCCGACTTCGTCGAGGGTTTGCCGATCGCCGCAGCCGACAAGGGCCGCGCAGCACTCGACACGCTGCAGTGGCAGCTGGGCCTCACCAAAGCCAGGCCAGGCATCGAACTCGCCGTCAGCGAATCGCAGGCGAAGCTCTATGGCGGCAGGGAAGTCGCGGCCAACGCCCTGAAGGCCGGCGTCGACGCGGACATCTTCTGGAAAGCCAGGGACCTCAATGGAAGCCTTTCCACCGTCGCCGCGGGCTACGCCGTCGCCCTGCAGTTGCTTCGCGACAAGGTCAACACGGTAGCGCCTTCCGATCACGCGGCCGCGGGCATCAAGCCGGACGTACTGGAGCGCTACCTGAAGCAGGACAAGCCGGGTGCCGTCAGTGAATACGACACACGGTATCTCGACGACCTCCTGAATTTCGCGATCGGCGACAGCCGGCTGAAACTCGATGCCAAAGGCGATCCCCAGCTACCTGCCCACCTTCGGGTGGCGCGTGTGGCCGCGGCCTATTCCGATGCGGCCGGCTACTTCACCGACCCACCCTGCAAGGGCAACACACCGTCGGCGGGCGACGACTCGATGCCAGCTAGCGGACAGCTCTGCCTCATCGCTGCCACCGACCGTGCGGTTCATGCCTGGTACCGGAAGGAAAAGCGTTGGCAAACAGAAGCGCTGCACCTTCACCGGAGCCAACACGAGGGCAAGCACGGCTTCCTGACCCTGATAACCGTGGTGCTCGCCCTGACTGATCTTGCCGCTTTTCTCGAACCGGTCGAGGCCTCCTTCGTCGACGAACTCGCCGCGTCGGGTGAACTCGAGGGAGCGGACGCCGAATTTGCCGCCAATCGCTCCAACCGCCTGACCTGCAGGATTGAAAAATGATCAAGCACTTCACGCTCGCGGTGCTGCGGGCAGTAGCAGTGACGCTATACCTCGCTTCGGCCACGGCCCAGGCGGGCAGCATCGAGATTGTTCCCGGCGGCGACGACGCCATGATCGCGATGCTCAAGAGCCATTCCGACACCTTTGCCAATGCCTACCTGAGAATGTTCCAGAGGGAACGCCTGTCACTCAGTGGCAGGCCTCTCAACAAGATCAAGGCCGCCATGCATACGTCCGTCATCGCACGGATGGAATACACGTACGAGAGGAACGGCAAGACGTTTACGCGCACTTACTACGGACGAAGCGGGCCCGCCATGAAGGTTGTCTACGAGAGAGCCACCTTCCCTACGCCTGCGAGCAACGGCGCATCGGCCAGCTCAACTGGCGGCGAGACATCGGGATCGGACTCCGGATCCCGACGATACATAGCCACGCCTGAAGACATCGCCCGTGATGCGGAGGAGCGAATCTACTACCCCCGGGACCCATCCTTCGTACGCGCGCCCAACCTGTCTCCCGAAGGCTCGATGGTGGAGGCGACCGAGGTGAAAACCGCTGACGGAAGGGTCGTCAGTCACGCTTCCGATGCGGAGCTGAAAATATTCAGGAAGATCGAAGCGGACATCGCATCCGGCGAAGTGAGCAAAGGAGGCAAGCTGCTCGGCTACGTGAGCAAGGCGGTATGCGACTCATGCGAGCGGGCCTCCGCCGCGTTCGCGGAGGAGTTCGATATCGACGGCACGATCTACCAGCTCGTCGAGCCTGCGAGCGGTATATCCGAACTCGATCCACTGCTGGCCAAAAGCAATGCTTCATCCATCAAGTTGAAGAGCATACGCAAGGCGTTCGCCGACAGGCATTTCAGCGCAGCTGGAGTCAGCGCGCCGATCGAAGATTATTGGATGGAGGTCGATCGACTCGGCGCGATCGAACTCGAAGAATCCGGCAGCATCCGCACCGGAGCGCCGTGCGGTGAATGACCGCCGGAGCCATCCCGGGTACCCCGCCGCACGCTGCGGCTGCTTAGCCATGCTCGCCTTCCTCCTGCCGGTTTGCGCGTCGGCGGCAACCCTCGATGGCATCGACCTGCTGTCCCGCCTCCAGCGCGAACGCGTGGCTCGGCTGGGTGCCCGGGATGCTTTCACTACCACCAACGCGGCACTCATGGGCCAGATGCTTGTCGATCCTTCCTCGCCCTACTCGGCGACGGTGGAGAAGCCCCGTTTCATCAACGAGGTCGACTGGCCCGAAGTGCTCGCCGGTTTGCCTGGCAACGTCAGCAGCGAGGACGCGCTTGCAGCGCTCCACCGGGATCTCGGCCTTGGCCGTGCCAGGCCCGGTATCGACGTTACCCCCGGTACGGGGTTTCGCGATCCCTTCCTCGGCGCCAATGCGGCCAAGGCGTCCGTAGATGCCGATATCTTCTGGCACACCTTGGACATGGCTGGCTATCGACATTCGGCCAAGGCGGCGACGTATGCCGTCGCCGCGCAGATCCTGCGCGAGCAGTTGGCGACAACCGCTCCAGAGCGCTGGGCCGTGGTTGGCGTCGACGCGGGCGTGTTCCGGCGCTTCATGGCAACGCAGCATCTGGACGAGGTGGCCGATTACGATCTGGAGTACCTTTCCACCCTCATACAGCACCGCCTTATCCACCGGGAAGTGGCCACGTCGGGTGTTCGCAACCCGCCGGTCGCCTTCCGTATCGCCCGCGTTGCCGCCGCTTATCGCGATGCGCAAGGCTATGTTGCCGCTCCACCCTGCAATGCCGATGCTTCGCCGGCCTGGCGAAGCGCGGGCACGGGAGCCGATGGCGACGAACGTCCGCTCTGCTTCGTGGCGGCAACCGACCGCGCGGTGCATCGCTGGTACAGCGGGGAAATACAGCGAGAGGCGGCCTGGGTGCCTCCGGCGGAACATTCCGGCCTGCAAAAAGCGCTCGACTTCGTTGGCGCCCTGCTTGCTCTCGTCGACCTGGCGCCGCTCGTCGAAGTGATGGAGGCCGTCGTAGCCGACGAACTGGCTACCGCCGAGATATTGACGCCGGCCGAGGCTGAGGTCGCCGCTGAGCGCGCCGATCTTCTTTCCTGCGCCATCCCGGAGTAGAGGTCCATGAAGCGATGCTGCATCGCGTTGTCGTTGGCCGCCCTCGCCGTACCCGGTGCGACCCTGCGTGCAACCGGCGCCGTCACCATGAGCCGGGTCACGCTCGACGAGGGCAACGTCACCGCGCTGCTGGAAAAGACGAGCCAGTATCACGTAGACGCGATGCGCAACGTGATCGATGCACACTATCGGGACAACTATCGCGCCATCCGTTGGGAATCCCTGGAAAACACGATGCGTGATGCACCGCTGGCACGCCTGGAATACCACTACACCTTGAATGGCGTCGAGCAGGTCAGGGTGTATCACGCCATGGGCGGCCGGCCGCTCGGATCGATTGCGCGGTCGATCTTCGAGGGTCCCACCCGTCCTGGCACGCCGGAGACGCCGGTCTCGCCCGGCATACCGGGCGCGCCGGCCGATGGCGATGAGGCCCTGACGATCGACCCCTATGACCTCGAGAGCGAAGCTGTCGTCGATGCCGAGGACAGTGTTTTTTTTTCCGGCTTCAACGAGTCCAACGTGCGTGCCCGGATTCTCCCCGCCGAAGGCTCGGTGCTCAACGCTTTCGCCGACGAGGAACGCAATCGCGCCTTCGATCCCGAATTCAAGGCCATGCGTGCCATTGAGCACGATCTCATCACGGAAGCCTTGCCCCGAGGAGGAACCGTTCGGGGCTTCGTGAGCACCGCCACGTGCTCATCCTGCAAATACGCGATGCAGCGGATGGCCGACACCTACGGAATGGATATTCACATGACGAATATCATCGACCGGCTTACGCCCAGCGCACGGCATCGGCTCATCAATGCCGGGACGGCGCGCATCAAGGGCGCACTCCTGGTGGACGCGGCGAGCGGGCGGCCGCTGATGGCAGCCGATCTGCTCCACGGCGCACGCGCGGGCCAGATCCGGCAGACACTGAGCCCCCGGGCCATGGGCCGCACCTTCAAAGGCATGTCATGGACCCGCCGCACGTTACAACTGGGGATACCGATAGCTCCCCGCCTTCCCCGGGTTTCGGAGAGTTCCGGCTCGCCCGGAAACTCCGGCAGCGAGCGGTCTCCCTCGGTCCTCAGCGAGAGGCCGCCTTCGAACGAGAGGCCTTCTTCCACCAACAGCGAGCGGGCCTCTTCGACCGGCGGTTCGCGACCTCCTTCGGTCAACAGCGACGCCGTGGAAACATCCGGCCCGCGCTGCTGAGGCAGCCGGCAGGCAGGGTCCGCCCGCCCGCGAACGAGGCGGTCCAGCAGTACTCGCGCCTGTACCGTGCGATCATGAGGGCATGAACGACTTCAGCCAGACCGATCTCCTGCCCGCCCTCGTGACCGCCGTGGACTCCCTGGGCTACAAGGCGATGACCCCGATCCAGCAATTGAGCCTGCCGCCGATCCTGGCGGGCCGCGACGTCATCGCCCAAGCCCGCACCGGCAGCGGCAAGACCGCCGCCTTCGCGCTCGGCCTGCTGCAGAAGATCGACGTCGAAGCGATCCGGCTGCAGGCCCTCGTGCTGTGTCCGACGCGCGAACTCGCCGACCAGGTGAGCAAGGCGATCCGGCGTTTCGCCGTGAACATCCCCAATATAAAGCTCCTCACGCTGTGCGGAGGCATGCCACTTGGGCCGCAACTCGCCTCGCTCGAACACGACCCGCATATCGTGGTGGGCACGCCGGGCCGCGTGCAGGAGCACCTTAAGCGCGGCAGCCTGCATGGCGGCGGCATCAAGGTGCTGGTGCTCGACGAGGCCGATCGCATGCTCGACATGGGCTTCGAGGAAGCCATGGACGACATCGTCAAACGCATCGCGAAGCACCACCAGACCTTGCTCTTCTCGGCCACCTATCCCGATGCGATACGTGCCGTCAGCGCGCGCATGCAGCAGGATCCGGTCAGCGTGTCCGTGGAGGAAACGCATGACGAGACCAGCATCGAGCAACGCTTCGTCGAAGCGGAACCGCCGGTCAAGGCCGACGTGCTCGCGCGCATCCTCACCCAGGAGAAGCCCGAGGCTGCGCTGGTTTTCGTCAATATGCGCAAGGACACCGAGACCCTGGCGGCCGAACTCGACCGGCGAGGATTTTCCGCGCTGGCCCTGCATGGCGATCTCGATCAGCGCGACCGCGACGAGGTGCTGGTGCGCTTCGCCAACCGCAGCTGTACGGTGCTCGTAGCGACGGACGTGGCAGCACGCGGCCTCGACATCGCCGACCTGCCCTTGGTGGTGAGCTACGACGTCGCACACGATCCCGATACACATACGCACCGCGTCGGCCGCACCGGCCGCGCCGGGGCGATCGGTCTCGCCATCCTGCTCGCCGGTTCGCGCGAGTCGAACAAGCTGCGTGCGATCGAGGAGCGCCTTGGCGCTCCCCTCGCCCGCTATCCGGCGAAGCCGGGGGGCGATGGCAGGAAGGTGCTGAACCTCGCGCCGATGAAGACACTCGTGATCGACGGCGGGCGCAAGGACAAGATGCGCCCGGGCGATATCCTGGGCGCGCTCACCGGCGATGCAGGCCTCGACGGCAAGGACATCGGCAAGATCGACGTCTATGCCACGCGCGCCTACGTGGCGATCCGCCGCGACCTCGCCAACAAGGCGCTGGAGCGCCTGCGCGCAGGAAAGATCAAGGGTCGCAACTTCCGCGTCCGCGCACTTGCCTGAGCGGACGGCGCTGACTCACCGGATCACCCGCGCTGGCCGGATCATTGTAGGAGCGCGCCTCGCGCGCGACATGTTTTGAGGCCGTGACCCGGAGCTGGCGCGCAAACTCCAGACCTGGCGCGAAAGGCGGTCGCGCGCAAGGCGCGCTCCTACAACGCGGTGATCAGGCACCGCGGGTTTCGCCCCGTTTGATCAGGCATCGCGAGGTTTCGCTCCGTTGATCAGGTGCCGCGCGGTTTGGCACGGTGGGTGGCCGTGGCTGTCCAAGGGTCGTCTGGCCAAGGATGCTTCGGATAGCGGCCTTTCAGTTCCTTCTTTACTTCCGGATAGGTGCGATCCCAGAAACCCGCCAGGTCCTGGGTGACCTGGATGGGCCGCCCCGCGGGCGACAACAGGTGAAGCGTCACCGGTACGCGCCCATCCCCCACACGCGGCGTGTCGGCCAACCCGAACAGTTCCTGCAGCTTGACCGCCAGCACTGGCGGGGCCCCCGCATCGTCGTCGCGCGTACCGTATTCGAGCCGACGCGTCATGCCGCTCGGCACTTTCAGTTCCTCCGGCGCATGCGCATCCAGTGCGCGGCGCTGGTCGTAATCCAGCATCGACGCCAGTGCCTGCGACAGTTCGGCTGCCTGCAGCGCCTCCAGCCGTCGCTTGCCCACGAGGTGGGGCGACAACCACGCGTCAAGGTTGCGCAGGAGCGCCTCGTCGCCGACATCCGGAAGACCGAGTTCGGGACGCCACGCACGCAGCGCCTCGATGCGTGCGCGCAGACGCAGGGCCTGCTCGCTCCACGGCAAGACCCCGATGCCGCGCGCCCGGATCGCGGCCAGCAGCACCTGCATCGCATCGTCGTCGGTCAGGGGTACCTGCCGGCGCGACACGACGAGTGCATCGAAGCGCCGCTCCTCGAAGCCCTCGGCGATCTGCCGGGCCTCGTCCCAGCGCACCACGCGCTCGACCACGAAGCGCTCGGCGTGGTCGCGCTCGAGCACCGTGGGATCGAATGGCGCCGCCGCGAAGACAAGGCTGTCGCGCGCATCGAGGCGGAGGTCGAGCACGACCAGCCACGGTTCCCCGTGTAGGGCGCTTGCCTCGTGCAGGCGTGCGCCGCGACCGTTGGCCAACTGGTACCGCAGCGGTTGCGCATCGTCGCGGCGAGCGACGCGGTCCGGAAACGCGTGGACGAGCAGGTCGCCCACGGCGTGGCTATCCGGCACGCCGCTCGCCCCGGTGCGTACGCCCAGGCGACGGCGCCAACCCGCCGCGGCCTTCTCGATCGCCGCCAGCGCACCCACGTCGGCGGAACCCTTTTGGGCGGCGCGAGCGCCGCCGTCGCGCCACAGGTGGAGCGCAGCGACACGCTGGCGAAAATCGTCGGTCCTTCCCTGCTCTCCGCGCAGCGGAGACCGCGCCTCGACAAGCGCCAGCAGGTCGGCGACGAGCGGGCGATGCGAGGCCGGCGCACGCAGCGCAGCGGCGGCCAGGCGCGGAGTCGCACCCAGCGCCAGCATCTCCCTGCCGAGGCTGGTGATGGCAGAGTTGCCGTCGATGGCGCCCAGCCGGCGCAACAGGTCGCGTGCCTGGCCCATCGCGCCTGCAGGCGGCGCATCCAGCCAGGGCAGTTCTTCACTGCCCCAGCCGGCCAGTTCCAGCGCGAGACCGGAGAGTTCGGCGTGCTCTATCTCGGCGCTGCGCGCCGGCTCCAGCCGGCGGCTCTGCGGCCAGAGACGATAAGCGACGCCTTCCGCGACGCGGCCCGCGCGGCCGGCGCGCTGGTCGGCCGAGGCCTGCGAGATCGCGACCGTCTCGAGACGCGAAAACCCGGATGGCGGATCGAAACGCGGTTCGCGCGCGAGGCCCGTATCGACGACCGCGCGAATGCCGGGCAAGGTCACGCTCGATTCCGCGACGTTGGTCGCCAGCACGACGCGCCGCACCCCCGGTTCGGCGGGCGCGAGTGCGAGCTGCTGCTCCGCCAGCGAAAGATCGCCGTGCAATGGGACCACATCGACCTCTTCCATGCCGCGCTCGAGCATGCCCCTCGCGCGCTCGATCTCGCGTCGGCCTGGCAGGAAGGCGAGCACGTCGCCGTCCGTTTCGCGAAGCGCGAGCTGCACCGTACGAACGAGATGCTGTTCGATCGTTTCCTGCGTTCGCGCCGGCGGGTGCTCGATGCGGACGGGGAAACTGCGTCCAGGACTGGATAGCCGCGGTGCATCCAGCCAGCGGGCGATACGTTCCCCGTCCAGGGTCGCCGACATCACCAGCAGACGCAGGTCAGGACGCAGCGCGGCTTGCACGTCGAGCGCAAGCGCCGCACCGAGATCGCCGGCGAGGTGCCGCTCGTGGAATTCATCGAACAGCACCACACCGATGCCGTCGAGCGACGGATCGTCCTGGATCATGCGGCCGAGGATGCCCTCCGTGACCACTTCGATACGCGTGCGCGGGCCGACGCGCGACTCGAAACGGATGCGGTATCCGACCGTTTCGCCCACTTCCTCGCCGATCTGCCGGGCCATGAATGATGCGGCCGCGCGCGCGGCGATGCGCCGGGGCTCGAGCATCACGATGCGGCCGCCGGCAAGCCAGGCCGCGTCCAGCAGGGCGAGCGGCACTTGTGTGGTCTTGCCGGCGCCTGGCGGCGCCTCCAGCACCAGGCGAGGGCACCTGGACAAGGAGTCGACGATCTCGGGCAGCAGCGCGGAGATGGGGAAGACGGGAGTCATGCGCGGGTATGTTACGCAAGCCCGCAGGCGCGGTGCGAAGTCAGCCCTCCACCTCGCTCCCCTGCGCAGGCGACGGTTTCGTGGCCGAGGCTTCGAACGGCCGCAGGGAGCGGAACTTGCGCCGGTAGTCGTCGGAGACGCGCTTGGCGTCTTCACCGTTCGCGATCACCCTGGGCGTGATGAGCACGATCAGTTCCGTGCGGCCGGTTTCGTTCGAACGGTCGCGGAACAGGGCGCCGAGCAGCGGAATGCGCGACAGCACGGGCACGCCGCTCTGCGTCGTGCTGGCGCGGTCCTGGATCAGGCCGCCCAACAGGACGGTCTGCCCGCTCTGCACCGCGACCTGGGTAGTGAGCTTGCGCTTGGAGATGGGAAGATTGCCCTCGCTCACGCGCGTCATGTCGGGGCGGCTCACCTCCTGGACGACATCGAGATACACGAGCCCGCCGGGATTGACCCTGGGACGTACGTCCAGGATGACGCCGGTATCCTTGTACTCGACTTGCCCTATCGGATTGCCGCCGCCCAGGCCGGGGGTAAAGAAGGTCTGCTTGACCGGGAACTGATCGCCCACCTGGATGCGCGCCTTCCGGTTGTTGACGACGACGAGCGACGGCGCGGACAGCGTCCTGGTATTGCCGTTCTGCTCCATGGCGCGGATCGCCACCGACATGTTCCTGTTCGCGAACGAATAATAAAACGTGTCCGTTGGCCGTTGAGGCGCATTGCCCAGCTTCCATTGCTGCTTGTTTCCGGGCTGCGTCACATCGCCGTTGCCGCCGGCGAGGCCCTCCAGATACCACTGGACGCCAAAGCGGAATTCGTCGACGAGGTCGACTTCGAGGATGCGCGTTTCGATCTGCACCTGCAGGGGCGTGGCGTCGAGCCGGTCGATCGCCTGGCGGATTTCCGCCCACTGCGAAGGCCGCGCCCGGATCATCAGCTGATTGTTCGCGTCGATGGCCGTCACCCGGATACCGGAACGCGCATCGCCCGAGGGCGTGGACGCGGCCGCCGGTTTGGGCGGGCTGAAGAAGGATGACGATTCGTCCTGCGAGCCATCGCCGGCAAGCGCCGTCGTGCCGCCGTTCTTCACGTCGGTATCCTGGTCGCCGAGCGACGTGGCGGAGAGGCCGGGCGCGACGCTCGGCGGGGAATCCCCGGCCACTGCGCCACCGAAGACGTTGCCCACGTATTTCGCCACGTCCGATGCCAGCAGGTTGCGTACCTCGTAAACGAACAGGCGCGGCTCGTTGCCGCCTCCGCGGTCGATGCGGGCGATCCAGTCACCCACCTGTTCGACATGCTCCGCGCGCGTCGCGATCACGACCAGCGCATTGGTCCGTTCGATGGGAATGAAGCGGAACAGGCCTGCGATGGGCGTGGCGCTTTTTTCTCCGAATACCGATTCCAGCGCCGGCAGCAACTCGCCCACCGAGGCGTTCTCGAGGCTGAAAACGCCGACCGACATGCCGGCCACCCAATCCACGTCGAAGGTATCGATCGTTTCCTGGTAGTTGGCCAGTTCGTCGCGCGTACCGGCGACAACGAGCACGTTGCGCGCCGGATCGGCGAGCAGCACCGCGCCGGGCAGGACGAAGGGCTCGAGCAGCTTGGCCATCGCCGGTGCCGCCACATGGCGCAGCGGGAACAGCCTCGCGTTCGTGCCCGCCGCCGGCCTGGCGGCCTTCAGGCTCGGCGAGACGCGTCCCGCCACGGCACGGCTGGCTGGAAGGATGCTGTACCGGCCATGCTCCCGCACTAGCGCGTTGCCGGTCCACGAAAGCAGCGTTTCGAGGATCGGCAAGGCCTCTTCCTGCCTCACGGGCTTGGCGGTGGAGAAGGAGATGGAGCCCTCGACGCCCGGTGCGATCGAATAATTGGCGTCGAGGAGATCGCCAAGGATCGCCTTCACCACCGCCTCGATCGGCTGGTTCTCGAAGTTGAGCGTGACCGTACCCTGGCCTTTGACTTCGGGCTTTGGCGTGTCGGCCGCGCGCGCGCGAACGAAGCGGCCGTTGCCGCGGCTGATATCGCCGGCGTGCCGCGCGGCCATCGCGTCCGCTGGATGCTGCGCATCATCGCCGGCGGGAGGAAAGGGAATGGGCACCGGCGCATCGACGCCGCTGAGGGCTTCGCGTTCCAGTCTGCCGTCCGACTTCAGGTTGTTCGGGGTGCAAGCCGCCGTCAGCAAGGCCATAAGCACGGCCGTGCCGAGCATTCCGCGTTTCATGATGTGGTTCCTCCTTCCGTGGGGCGCGATGTCCGCTACTTCGAATCCGTGGCCTGCTGCTGTCGTTGCTGCTGTTCCATGCGGCGCTTCTGCACCGCCTGCTTCAAGGCTTCGATGCGCGCGCGCTGGAGTGCGTCGTCGTCCTGCCGCGGCTGTGCCGTGCGCTCGGCAGACGGTCGCGGCAGCGACGGTCCGGTCATGCCGGATGTGGCCTGCCGCTCGACGTGCACGCCACCGTCCGCTGCCGCAGGCTGCGGCCGCGGCGGCACGGGCGGCTGGCCCGGCATCGGTGGCATGCCCGGACGTTGCTGGCCCTTCGCGGGCGCATCGGGAGCGGCCACCTTCAGGGTGAGTTCGCGGCGTTCGCCGCCGCTTTCGAATACCGCACTGCGCGGCGACAGCGATGCCAGTGTCCAGTGACCGTCGGCGAGCGCGCTGCCTTCCTTCACCCGCACGGTGCTGTCCTTGCTCTTGTCGCGGAGCAAGGCCATGCGCAGGCCGGGTGTGACGATGATGCCCGTGAGTTCGAGATCGCCGATGTTGCCGGTGTCGTCGCCCGCGTCCGCCACGGCGGCCGGTTTGCGGTCCGCCATGAACAGCGGGCGTTCCCAGACTTCGGCGAAGCGCGCCAGCATCGTCGGTGCCGGCATGGCCACCGGGCGGGCTGCAGGCAGGGGCTGGGGCGGGCCCGGCGGGTCCCAGCGCACACCGCGGCCCACGCCCAGGAGCAGGGATACGAGGAAGGCAGCCAGGACGACCGCCACGGTGGCGAGGACCGGCGTCATGCGCCGCTGGCCGGCCGCGTTCACGAAGCCGCCTTCGCCGCACCCGCGGCATGGATGTAACCGGAAACGGTGAACTGCACTTCCATCGGTGCCGCGGCGCCGGAGCGCACGGCGACAGGGTTGCGGTAAATGCTGAAGTCTTCGATGAAGAGGTACGGGGTCTTCTCCTCGATGTCGTGCAGCACCGCCGCCATCGGCTGCATCTGGCAGCGCAGGCTGATGTTGACGGTGACCTTCCGGTACGGATCGCCGGCCTTTTCCTGGCTGGGCACGGACATCTTCTGGACGACGTCGCACGCACCGTCTTCGCGATGGGCGGCAGCGACGTCCACGATGCGCTGCATGAGGCCGGCGGCAGCGGCGTTTGCATCATCGCCCGGCAGGAAGGCATCGCTGCGCGTCTGGCCCTGCTCGAGCGCGGCCAGGCGCTTCAGCAGCTGCGGACGCTCCGCGATGGCTGCGGCGTAGCGCCGCTCGGTATCGCGCAGGTCGTCCATCTGCTCGGAGATGGCCAGCTGCGGCGCCACGAACCACCAGTGGACGAGGGCGAAATAGCCGGCAACGACCACGACCACGAGCAGCAGGATCGCGGCGGCGCGGGATTCAGCGGGCTTCATGCGCATTCGCGGTCTCCGGCTTTGGCGTCAATGCCTTCGCCTGCATGTAGAAGCGCTCCTTGCCGGAGGTGGGATCGGACTGGATGGTGCCCTGGAAGCTCGGTTCACCGATGGTGCGCGCGCCCTTGAGCGCGTCGATCAGTCGCGCCGCCTGCGGGCTCTGGCCCTGGAAGCCCAGCTGTCCCGTGGCGTTGAGCGTGAAGCGCTCCAGCCAGGTGTCGTCCGGCAGCCGGTGGGTCAGTTCCTCCAGCACGGGAAGGATGGCGGGGCTTTCGGTCTTCTTGCGGGCGAGGAAGCCGGATGCGCCGGCGCTGTCGGTCAGCCGCTGGCGCAACGCCGCGACCTTCTGCGCATCGGCGCGCATCGATTCGACGGTGGCGGACATCTGCTCGAGTGCGGCATTCCTGTTCTGCAGCCACATGGCCATGCTGGCGACGACGAGCAGCACGATCACCGCCACCAGCGCCGCATTGAGGCGCCGGCGGCGATCGACCCGCCGCGGCGCGCGCGTCGGGGGCAGCAGGTTGACGCCGGCCAGGGCGCTGCCCTGGCTTACGTCGACACGGTCGGGGTGAATGCCGAGCGCAGCAAGTTCGTCGAGCAGGGGATCGAGCGTGGAGCGCGGCGTGGCTGCGAGTTCCGCGACGAAGCGCCCTTCGGCGGCGCTCTCGTCGAGTTCGCGGACGCCGTAGTGGATGTCCTCGGCGCGGAAGGGCGTCTGCCGGTCCAGGTCGAAGCCGACCACCTGGCGCAGGTTGTCGCGAGCCGCGACCGGCAGCACGAGGCGGCGGCGCAGCACCTTCGAGGAGGGAAGCACGAGCGCGACGCGCCGGTCGGCGGGGTCGGCTTCCGCGAGCGCGTGGGCCAGCAAGCCGGCGCGGTGCTCCGCTCCGTCGATATCGGCAATCTCGGCGAGGGCATCGACCTCGCCGTCGCGGCGCAGCCTCCAGCCGCCCTCCGTCCTCTCGATGGCGTACCAGCGTTGGCCCCCGGCGAACGCGGCGCGCCAGCGCGCCGGCACCAGGGGTGCCAGTTCGCCGCCCCACCAGCGCAGGAAGCCGGGCAATGCGCTGCCTCGCCAGGCACGGCGCATGCGATCGAGCTGTAGCTGGGAGGCGTCCTGCAATGTCGTCATTCAGCGTCTCCTTCGCGCCAACGCAACACGGCGTAGGGCTGGGCTCCCGATCTTATCCCACGCAATCGGATCGTCGATGTAAGGGAACTCTTGGTTCCGTCGCTAAGGATCGCTTCCGCACGTATCGTGTGCGTGACACCGTTCCCTCCCGCGGCGGCGGAACCGTCGAGCTGGCCGCGCTTCGCCAGGACCGCGGCGGCTCCCGCCTGGCCGAGACCGGGGATCGCCGCGAGCGCCAGCGGCTGCGCGTGTTCGCTGTTGGGCCGCTCGCGGCCGGACCAGATGGTGAGGACCGGCGCCACCGCGGTCCACGTCGCCGGGTCCATGCCCAGCACCATGCGCGCTTCCTCCACGGAGGCAAACGGGCCGTTGCGCGGTCCGTAGGCCAGCCCGGCCGCCTCGTACTGGGGCTTCTTCGCGCCGTTCGGCGAGGCCGCGTCGCCGGGGCGGCGCCAGTCCTGGATGGCGGCGGAAAGACTGTGGGCCTTGTCGTCGGCCATGCCCGCGGCCTTGAACAGGCTCGTGAGCACGTCCCCGGACGCCGCGTTGAGGTCTACCTTGCCATCCTCGTCGACGATGGTGATGGTGACTTTCGCGTCGTCGAATTCGAACGGGTAAGGCCGGCCGTCCGCGACCCAGCGCGAGCCGACGTTCCGGCTCTGCAAACCTTCGATGGCACGCATGACGCCGGCCTCGGCCGCGTAATGCGCCCGCGTCTGCGCGTACTGGTAGCGGGCCTGCAATCCCTCCGTGCGCGCCAACGCGGCGAACCCTCCCAGCATGATCGCCAGCAGAGTGCAGCCCCAGAGCACGATGAGGAGGGCCACGCCCCGGTTGCGCCGCGCCATCATCGGGCTCCCCTGCCCGGGAGGCGCCCCATGAAACCGTTGCGCGACGCGGAGGGATCGATCCGCACGGGCGCCACCAGCGTCGGAAAGGCGACGTTACCGTCCGCCTGCAACTCGAGCCGCACCAGCGAAGGGGTGCGGCGGCCGTCGGACCATTCGCCTTGCCAGTCGCCCGGACGGTTCTGTTCGTCCATGCCGCGATAAGCGAACGCGCCCTTGCGGATGCCCCGCAGGAGCACTTCCGGCTCGCCGAGCGGCTGCGGATCGCTGCCGTCGGGCGGCAACAGCGCGAGACGCACTTCCAGGCGGTAACCGGAGCGGCCGTCCTCGACCAGCGCGACCGTCTGCAATTGCGGGCCGAGCCTGGAAAGATAGCCCGGCAACGGCGCGACGAAGCGCAGCGTATGGTCGTCGCCGGCAAAGACGATGGGATCGCCCTCGTCGGTCTGGTCGAATGGCACGACCAGTGCCTGGGCCAGTTCGGCGCGCAGGAAATTCTGCGCCGAACGGATGGCGTCCATCCGTTCGATGGCGGCATCGCCGCTGCGGACGATGCGCGTCGCCGTGCTGATGCCGGAATACACGCCGAGCAGCACGATCGTCAGGAGGGCGAGCGCCGCGAGCACCTCCATGAGGCTGAAGCCGCGTGCGTGCTTCATGGCGCACCGCCCCCACCCGAACCGGCAAGGCGCAGCGTGGAGAAGCGCGCGTGCCGCTCGTCGCCGCCCTGCCCCCAGATGACGTCGAGGTCCAGGCGGTACATGCCGCCGGCGCCTTCGTCGGCTCCGCTCTGCGCATCGTCGGCGGGGACGTCGCCGGGGGGCTGGTAGCGGCTGACGTTCATCCGCCAGCGATAGGTATCGTCGAAACGCCCGTCACTCGCGCCTTCCCGCACCGGCTCCATGACGAACGCACCGTCCAGCAGGGTGCGCGCGCGCAGCGCCGCCTGGGTACGTTCGTTGGCCCTCGCCGTGAGGCTGAGGGAACTCCCGGCGACCTGCATGAGCGCCGCGAAGGCGATCGCGAGCACTGCGATCGCCGCAATCACTTCGAGCAGGCTGAAGCCGCGCTGGCGAAGCCGCGCGTTCATTTCGTATCCACCACGCTCACAGCGCCGGTAAGCCATGCCACGTTGACGTGCCACTCGCGCTGGCCGCGCTTGAGCGTGATGCGTCCGCCGGTCGAACTGCCGTCGGGGAAGAAGCGGATGCGCCCCGTGGTCGCGTTGGCCTGGTCCTCGCGCGCGCTGGTGATCGAGACGCGCATGTCCTTCGGCAGGCGGACGCCGGGCTTGCCCGGCGCCTGGTACGTCGAAGCCGCGGTATCCACCTCGAGGGCGAGGCTCTGGCCGCGAACGATCGATTGCGCGCGCGTCCAGCGCAACGCCGCCGCCAGCTCGCCGCTGGCCGCGTTGACACGCGCGCTGGCGAGCCCCTGCGTCACGGGAATCGAGACGGCCGCGGCGGCGATCGCGATCAGGAGGATCACGGCCAGCATCTCGAACAGCGTGAATCCCCGTGGGAAGCGCATCACCTTGATGGCCCTTCCTGAGGTCATGACGTTGCGTAAATCGATCGGAGTCCTGGACTCTTACTGCCAGTTGCCGGCGTCGGCCGAATAGCCGTCGCCGCCGGCCTTGCCGTCCTGCCCGTAGAACACGAGGTCGAAGCTGCCGTGTTCGCCCGGGTAGCGGTAGCCGAAGGCATGGCCCCAGGGATCCTTGAGGTCGGATGCCTTCGCGTACGGGCCTTGCCAGTTGCTGGCGTCGGCCGGCTTCGTCGTGAGGTCTTCCAGCGCGTGCGGCGGCGTGCCGTTGTCGAGCGCGTAATTCTCGATCTTCTGGCTCAGCGTGGTGAGCTGCGCCTTGCCTGCACCGTACTTGCCCTTGTCGACGTTCTTGCCGACCTGGGTGACCACGATGGCGCCGATGATGCCGATCAGCACGATCACCGCGAGCATTTCCAGCAGGGTGAAGCCGCGGGCATGACTGTGGCGGAGGGTACGATTCACACGCATGGGAAAGCTCCTTGGAACGGTTTGATCAGTTGATGTTGCTGGTGAGACTGAGCAGCGGCAGCAGGATCGCCGCCATGATGAAGGCGACGAGCACGGTCATCACGATGGTGAGCGTCGGCACCAGCGCCGCAAGCAGGCGGTCGATGGCGCGCTTGGCTTCCACGTCGAAGGTGTCGGCCACCTTGAGCAGCATGGTGTCCAGTGCGCCGGCTTCCTCGCCTACCTGGATCATCTGCAGGGCCAGCCGGGGGAACCGCTCGGTCTGTGCCAGCGCCGAGCCGAGGCCGGCGCCGCCCTTCACGCGGTCGGCCGCCTGTTCCAGCGCAAGATCGAGCGCACGGTTGCCGGTGACCTGGCGCGCAATGGCCAGCGACGACAGCAACGGTACGCCGTTCTTCAGCAGCGTGCCCAGCGTGCGTGCGATGCGGGCGGTTTCCACCTTCAGCAGCAGCGGGCCCGCCACACGCATGGTGAGCAGCCGGCCGTGGAAGGCGAGCCTGGTCTCGGCGTCGCGCAGACGCATGCGCAACACGGCGACCAGGAGGACGAGGAGGACGGCGAACGCCCACCACCAGTCGCTGATGGCCGTGCCGAGCGCCAGCACCACCTGGGTGATGAGCGGGATCGGCACCTGCATGTCGGCGAAGATCGGCACGAACTGCGGCACCACATAAGCCAGCAACAGCACCAGCGATCCGAGCACGCCCACCATGAGGAAGGCGGGATAGATCAGGGCGTTGATGATGCTGCCGCGCAAGGCCTGCGCGCGCTCCAGGTAATCGGCGAGGCGGCGCAGGGTCTCGTCCAGCGAACCGCCCGCCTCGCCCGCACGTACCAAGCTGACGTACAGGCGCGGGAAGACGCCGTTTTCTTCGTCGAGCGCCGTGGACAAGGTGGTGCCGCCGCGCACGCGGTCGCGGATGCGTTCGACCATGTTCTTCGCCCGCTCACCTTCCGGCAGGTCGAGCAGGATGCCGAGCGCGCGGTCCAGCGGCTGGCCCGCGCCGAGCAGCGTCGCGAGCTGGTGCGTGAACTGGGCAAGCTGGTCGCCGGTGAACGGTCCCTTGCGGAACATCGCGGCGATGCCGCTGCCCGAGGATTCGCCATCGGCGGGCGCGGCCTCCAGCGGCGTGTGGCCCTGGTCGTGCAGGCGGGCGACGACGTCCTCGACGGACACGGCCTCCATCCGGCCCGAGAGGACCTCTCCTGCGGCACTGATGGCACGGTAGCGAAACTGGCTCATGCGCGCATGCCTACGATTCCTGCGTGACGCGCAGGACTTCCTCGATCGTGGTGATGCCGGCCACGGCCTTCGCCAGGCCGTCCTCGTACATCGTGCGCATGCCTTCGGCCCGCGCCTGGCGCTCGATCTCGCCGGCATCCGCGCGCTGCATCACCAGCCGGCGCAGCGGATCGCTCATCACCAGGAATTCCATGATGGCGCGCCGCCCGCGGTAGCCCGTGGGATTGGCTGCGCTGGAGCCGGGCTTCCACAGGCGGATGGGACGCTCGTCGGTGTACTTGTGCAGTTCGAACTGCTCGATCACCTCGGGCAGCGCCTCGTAAGGGATGGCCGTCTCCGGGTCTAGGCGGCGCACGAGGCGCTGGGCCAGGATGCCGTTCACGGTCGAACCGAGCAGGTAATCCTCCACGCCCATGTCGAGCAGGCGGGTGATGCCGCCCGACGCACTGTTGGTATGCAGCGTGGACAACACGAGATGGCCGGTGAGCGCGGACTGGATGGCGATGCGGCAGGTTTCCAGGTCGCGCATTTCGCCGATCATGATCACGTCCGGGTCCTGGCGGACGATGGAGCGCAGCGCGCCGGCGAAGTCGAGGCCGATCTGCGGCTTCACCTGGATCTGGTTGATGCCTTCGATCTGGTATTCCACGGGATCTTCGACGGTGATGATCTTCACGTCCGGCGTGTTGATCTGCGAGAGCGCCGTGTACAGCGTCGTGGTCTTGCCCGAGCCGGTGGGTCCCGTGACCAGCAGGATGCCGTGCGGGCGGTCCAGCACCTCCACGAAACGGCCGCGGAAGTTCTCGGTGAAACCCAGCGAGGCGAAGTCGAACACCACCGACTCGCGGTCGAGGATACGCATCACCACCGATTCGCCGAAGCTGGTCGGCACGGTCGATACGCGAAGGTCGAGTTCCTTGCCCTGCACGCGGAGCTGGATGCGGCCGTCCTGCGGCAGACGCCGCTCGGCGATGTTGAGCCGCGCCATGATCTTCACGCGCGAGATGACCGCCGCGGTGGAGCTCGAAGGCGGTGCTTCCACTTCGTGCAGCACGCCGTCGATGCGGTAACGCACCTTGAGCCGGTTCTCGAACGGCTCGATGTGCACGTCCGACGCGCGCTGTTCCACCGCGCGCTGGAGGATGAGGTTGACCAGGCGGATCACCGGTGCCTCGGAGGCGAGGTCGCGCAGGTGCTCGACGTCGTCTTCCACGGCCGCGTTGCCGTCCAGGCTCTCCACGATGCTGCCCATCGCCGAGCGGCCCTGCCCGTAATATCTCTCGATCAGGTCGTCGATCTCGGAGCGCAGGCCGACGCGAAGCTGGACATCGCGCCCGGTGGCCAGGCGTACGGCCTGCAACGGGTAGGGATCGGCCGGGTCGGCCACGAGCAGGACCAGGCCGTCCTCGCCTTCGCGGACGGGCACGACGTGGTACTGCTTAAGGAAACGGACCGAAAGTTCGGCATCCGCCGGCGGGAGGTCCGGGGCGTCCTTCGCCGCCAGCAGGGGCAGGCCCAGGAGGTCGGCCCAGGCATCCGCGAGGTCGCGTTCCGAGACCAGGCCCAGGCGCGCCATCAGCGCCGTGAGGGTGCCCTCCGGCGTTTCGTCGTGCAGGCGGCGCGCCCGCGCGAGGTCGGTGTCCTTCAACCGGCCGTGCGCGACGAGATGCGCGCAGACCTGTGCCTCGCCGGGTTCTCCGGTGAGCATGTCCCTGTGCTCGGTCATCGCAGACATGCCATCTCCACACGTTCCGTTGAATGCATTGTCCGTCCCGGTCATTCCTGTCGGGACGGGCCGCTATTGGTAGCACATACCGTGCGTCGGCGGCGACCGCAAAACACGCATTCCGGGACACGGCGCAAAAAGGAAAAGCCGGCGTCGCCGCCGGCTTCCAAGGACTTGGCGGCACCCTGTAGGGCGCCGCCGGGCTTATTACCAGCCTACGCCTACACCGACACCGCCGGAGCTTTCGCCGCCGCTGATCGCGGCGCCGAAGGTCACCGTGGCATTCGGCGTGATGCTGCGCGAGTAGCCGACCGACAACGCGCCCTGACCTTTATACCCGCCGACGCCTACACCGAGCCGGTTATCGCCGTTTACGCCCTGGGTACTGAAGGCCATCTGCGACATCGCGGCCCCCATGGCGCCCACCTTGTTCAGACGGTCGTTGAGGTTGCTGAAGCGGCGGTCCACCGTCCGCTTGTAGTCGTCGAAGGCACCGCCGCTGACCACATCGCCGAACTTCTGGTCCGTATAGGCCTTGGCGCTTTGCAGGGTGGTGGCGTCGCCCTGGTCGGCATAGGACTTCGCCGTGGCGACCGCCTGGTCGACCTGGCTGACATTGGCCGCATCGGTCGGATTGACGCCCGCGCCGACATTGGTGATCGGCGCGCCGCCGCCGTCGACGGCAGCGGTGATCGGCAAGGCCGCCGCGGCGGGAGCCGGTGCGCCTGCCGCGGCCGGCACCGGTTCGGGCGCCGCCGCTGCCGTCACCGCAGCGGTCACTTCAGGTACGGCGGCGGGTGTCGGCGCGGTGCGGGCCGCGATCGACGGCGCCACCGTGCGCTGAACCGTGCTGCCGCCCGGCTTCAGGCCGCCATCGGACTGGGTCTCGAGCGCACCCACGCGGCTGTCGAGCGACGACAGTGCTCCGTCCAGGGCACCCACCGCATCGCCCACCGAGCTGTAGGTGCCACCTTGCACCCGGTAGCTCGGTCCCACGAGGCCGTTGGCGCCCATGGTGGCGCCGCCACCCAGTGCCAAGGCCACGGCATTGCCGGCCGCGCTCGAGGATCCGGAGAAGGCGCTGGACAAGGCCGTGTTCAACTGGCCGAGGTTCACCGCATCGGTGGTCTGGGTACCGGCCGCGACGTTGGTGATCTGGCGGTTGTTGCCGGCACTGCCCACCGAGACCGTGTTTGCCCGCGTCGCCAGCGACCCGCTGCCCAGGGCCACCGAATTCGCCGCCAGCGCGCGGGCGCTGTCGCCGATCGCGGTGGACCCGGCCGCGCTCGCCGTCGAGAACGCGCCGACCGCCGTGGCCGATTCGTTGCTCGCCGAGGCGAAGGCACCGGAAGCCGTCGACAGGTCGCCCGTGGCGCTGCTGCCGGCGCCCGTGGCCGCGGCCAATTCACCCGTGGCCGCGGCGTCGTCCGAGCCGTCCTTCGCCCCGGTCGCCGACACATAGTGGGCGGCCGAGCTGACGCTGTCCGCCAGGGTGTCGAGCTGGCCCTTGTTCACCGCGTCGTTGGCCTGGGTACCGGCCCCCACATGGGTGATCTGCCGGTCGCCGACGAGATCGCTGCCGACCGACACCGTGCGCGCACGGTCGGCCTCCGATCCGGCACCGAGCGCCACCGACTGCTCGGCTCCGGCGCTGGCATGGGCGCCCAGGGCCGTCGCATTGGTGGCATGGGCCCAGGCACCGCCGCCGACCGCCGTGCCGTTCACGAACTCCTCGGGGAAGATGCCGCCGACGCCGACCAGCGCGCCGCTGCCGATGGCCAGGCTGTCCACGCCGAAGGCCTGCGCCGAGCGGCCGACCGCGGTCGCCCCCTCGCTATAGGCCAGCGACAGGGTGCCCACGGCGGTCGACTGGATGGCGAGCGCGACCGATTGCGAACCCAGCGCCGTCGCCTGGGTATCCAGTGCGGCCGATTCCGCGCCTATCGCCAGCGACAGCGGCCCGACGGCGTTCGCCACCGCACCGACCGCCGTCGATTCGTCTGCCGAAGCAAAGGCACCGACGCCCGTGGCCGTGGCTGCGAAGCCGTTGGCCTTCGCGCTGGCACCCACGGCCGTGCCGCCGAGGCCGGCACTCGTCGCCCCGGTATCCACCGGATTGCCGTCGCTGTCGACGATCAGCGGGTTGCCGCCATCGTCCACGGCCGTACCGCCCACGGCGACGCTGCCGGAACCGGTCGCCTGCGCGCCGGCACCGAAGGCGGCGCTGTTCCGCGCGGAGGCGGTACTGCCGTAACCGCTGGCCGTGGCGAACTCGTTCGCCGCCACCGCACCCGAGCCGTTCGCCGTGGCCCCGGTTCCCGAGGCAAGCGCGCCGGAACCGGATGCCGTGGCGAAATCGCCAACGGCCAGGGCGTCGTCGCTGCCGTCGCCCAGGCCGTTGGCCTTGAAATAGTGACTGGCGTCGCTCACTCCGCCGGCCACCGCGTCAAGCTGGCTCTTGTTCACCGCATCGGTGGCTTCCGTGCCCGCCGCGACATTCGTGATCTGCCGCTCGGCACCCGCGTCGCCCACCGAAACCGTGTTCGCACGGTTGTTCAGCGAACCGGCACCCAGGGCTACCGAGTTGTCGGCGTGCGCGGTCGCGGAGGCACCGATCGCCGTGCTGTCGATGCCGTCCGCCCAGCTGTTCCAGCCCAGCGCCGTCGCATAATCGTTCGTTGCCCACGCGCCCGTACCAAAGGCGGAAGCGCCCGCGCCCGTCGCCTGCGCCGGGATCAGACCGAAGAAGGTGGCACCGCCGACGGCGACGCTTTCCTCACCGAGCGCCTGCGCACTTTCGCCGACCGCCACGCTGCTCGTGCCCACCGCCGCACTCTGCGTGCCCACCGCCGTCGAGTAGTCGCCGATGGCATTCGCCACCGCACCGAACGCCGACGACTGCGCACCCGATGCGTAGGCGCCTACGCCAAAAGACGAGGCGGCGAAGCCGCTGGCATTCGCGCTCGCACCCACCGCCGTACCGCCGACACCTGCGCTGGTCGCGCTCGTGTCCACCGGCACGCCACCGTTGGTGATCAGCGGATTCCCATCCTCATCCACGGCGTTGCCACCGACCGCGACACTTCCCGGACCGTCCGCCTGCGCACCGGCACCGATGGCGGCGGCGTTCTGCCCCGTCGCCACGGCGCCGTAGCCGGCCGCGATCGACTGCTGACCGGTCGCTACCGCGCCCGAGCCGAAGGAGCTCGCTCCCGCTGCACCGGCATAGGCACCTTGACCGGCTGCCGTCGTGTAGTCGCCGCTGGCGAGACTGCTCGCACCGAAGCTCGATGCGCCCGCGCCGTCGGCGATCGCGTTGTGGCCGTTCGCCGTCGATTCGTTGCCGAAGGCGGCGCTCCCGGCGCCCGTCGCGGTCGAGCCCGCACCGGAGGCCTCGGCATTCGCACCCACCGCGGTGCTGTCTTCGCCCGTGGCGGCGGCGAGACCGCCCACCGCCGTGGCGTTAGTCGCACCGGCATAACTGCCGCTGCCGATAGCCGAAGCGAAGTCGCCCGTCGTGGCAGCAGCCGCGCCGACCGCCGTCGACTGCACGCCTTGCGCGTTCGCCTGCGCGCCGAGCGCACTGGAGCCCAGGTCATAGGCGACCGAGCTTTCGCCCAGGGCCGTGCTGCTCTCCCCATAAGCCGAGCTGTTCCAGCCCAGCGCGGTCGCATAGTCCGCCGTGGCCCATGCACCTGCGCCGAAAGCAGCCGCACCGGTCCCCGTCGCCTGCGCCGGGATCAGACCGAAGAAGGTGGCACCGCCGACGGCGACGCTTTCCTCGCCGAGCGCCTGCGCGCTTTCACCCACCGCCACGCTGCTCGTGCCCACCGCCGCGCTTTGCGTGCCGACGGCCGTCGAGTAGTCGCCGATCGCGTTCGCCACCGCGCCGAATGCCGCGGACTGCGCACCCGATGCGTACGCGCCTACGCCAAAAGACGAGGCGGCGAAGCCGCTGGCATTCGCGCTCGCACCCACCGCCGTGCCGCCGACGCCCGCGCTGGTCGCGCTCGTGTCCACCGGCACGCCACCGTTGGTGATCAGCGGATTGCCGTCTTCGTCCACGGCGTTGCCGCCCACCGCGACGCTTCCCGGACCGTCGGCCTGCGCACCCGCACCGAAAGCGGCTGCGTTCTGCCCGGTCGCCACCGTGCCGTAACCGACAGCGGTGGATTGCGTGCCTGTCGCCACGGCACCGCTGCCGTTCGCCGTCGCACCGTCGGCGCCGGCGAACGCACCCGAACCGGATGCGGTCGCGTACTGTCCGGTCGCGAGCGCATCGTCGGAGCCGTCGCCGTTACCGGTGGCCTTGAAGTAACGCGACGCCTCGTTCACCGACGCATCGAGCTGGCCCTTGTTCACCGCATCGGTGTCTTCCGTGCCCGCCGCGACATTCGTGATCTGCCGCTCGGCACCCGCGTCACCCACCGAGACCGTGTTCGCACGGTTGTTCAGCGAACCGGCACCCAGGGCCACCGAGTTGTCGGCGTGCGCGGTCGCGGAGGCGCCGATCGCCGTGCTGTCGATGCCATCCGCCCAGCTGTTCCAACCCAGCGCCGTCGCGTAATCGTTCGTTGCCCACGCGCCCGTACCGAAGGCGGAAGCGCCCGCGCCCGTCGCCTGCGCCGGAATCAGGCCGAAGAAGGTGGCACCGCCGACGGCGACGCTTTCCTCGCCAAGCGCCTGCGCGCTTTCGCCGACCGCCACGCTGCTCGTGCCCACCGCCGCGCTCTGCGTACCGACCGCCGTCGAGTAGTCACCGATCGCGTTCGCCACGGCGCCAAACGCCGCGGACTGTGCACCCGATGCGTACGCGCCTACACCAAAAGACGAGGCGGCGAAGCCGCTGGCATTCGCGCTCGCGCCGACCGCCGTGCCGCCGACACCCGCGCTGGTCGCGCTCGTGTCCACCGGCACGCCACCGTTGGTGATCAGCGGATTGCCGTCCTCGTCCACGGCGTTGCCGCCGACCGCGACACTTCCCGGACCGTCCGCCTGCGCACCCGCACCGATGGCGGCGGCGTTCTGCCCCGTCGCCACGGCGCCGTAGCCGGCCGCGATCGACTGCTGACCGGTCGCTACCGCGCCCGAGCCGAAGGAGCTCGCTCCCGCTGCACCGGCATAGGCACCTTGACCGGCTGCCGTCGTGTAGTCGCCGCTGGCGAGACTGCTCGCACCGAAGCTCGATGCGCCCGCGCCGTCGGCGATCGCGTTGTGGCCGTTCGCCGTGGAGTCGTCGCCGAAGGCCGCGCTGTTCGCGCCAGTCACCGTGGAGCCGGCACCCTGCGCCTGCGCATTCGCACCCACCGCGGTGCCGTCTTCCCAGATGGCCTGTGCGTTCCCGCCGAGCGCGGTGGCGTTCTTGTCCACGGCGCGTGCGCTGCCGCCGAGCGCCGTGGCGAGATCGCCCACGGCCGTCGACTGCGCACCCACCGTGGTGGCCTGCGATCCGACGGCACCCGTCTGTGCACCGATGGCCGTGGCGTTGACGTCGGCGGCCACGGCGGACATGCCCAGTGCCGTCGCGTTCTCATGATCCGCGGTGCTCAGCCAGCCCACCGCCGTCGCATAGTCCGCCGTGGCCCAGGCGCCCGCGCCAAGTGCGGATGCACCGGTGCCTGTGGCTTCGGCCGGAATGAAACCAAAGAAACTCGAACCGCCGACCGCCACGCTTTCGTCGCCCGTGGCCTGCGCGCTTTCACCCACCGCGACGCTGCTCACGCCCACTGCGGCACTCTGCGTACCGATGGCCGTGGACAGATCGCCGATGGCGTTAGCCACGGCGCCGAACGCCGACGACTGCGCACCGGAGGCATACGCGCCCACGCCGTTTGCCGTTGCCGCGAAACCGCTGGCGTTCGCGCTCGCACCGACTGCCGTACCGCCGACACCCGCGCTGGTCGCGCTCGTGTCCACCGGCACGCCACCGTTGGTGATCAGCGGATTGCCGTCTTCGTCCACCGCGTTACCACCGACCGCGACGCTTCCCGGACCATCGGCCTGCGCACCCGCACCGAAAGCGGCAGCGTTCTGCCCGGTCGCCACCGTGCCGTAACCGACAGCCGTGGACTGCGTGCCTGTCGCCACGGCACCGCTGCCGTTCGCCGTCGCACCGTCGGCGCCGGCGAACGCACCGGAACCCGATGCGGTCGCGTACTGTCCGGTCGCTAGTGCATCGTCTGAACCGTCACCGTTACCGTTGGCCTTGAAGTAACGGGTAACGCCATTGACGTCCGTCGCGAGCTGATCGACGTGATCGGACACGTCGCTTACCGTGGTCGTGAGCTGGTCGACGCGGTGGGACACGCCGTCGACGTTCGTGGATACCTTGTCGAGTTGCCGCTTGTTCACCGCGTCGGTCGCCTGCGTGCCGTCGGCGAGATTGGTCAGCTGGCGCTCGGCATTCACCGAGCCGATCGACACCGTGTTGGCGCGATTGGCGATCGAGCTTTCGCCAAGCGCCACGGAATTCTTCGCCGTGGCCTGCGCATCGGTGCCGAACGCCGAACTGGCCGAGCCACTCGCCCTGGACGATTCGCCGATCGCGACACTGTCGGTACCGGTGGCACGGGAGGCTTGCCCGATCGCGGTGGACCACGCGCCGAGCGCCTGTGCGTCGTTGCCCAACGCGACGCTGGACTCGCCATCGCTGCGCGCCTTCGTACCGACCGCCGTGCTGTAGTTGCCTTCGGCCTTCGCCGCGGTGCCGCATGCGAAGGCGTCGTCGCCCTTCGCGACCGGCGCCTTGCCCTGGAGGCCGAGCAGGTAGCCTCCGCAGACGTTACCCGCTTGTGCCGGTGAACTGCCCAGCGCCAGCATGGCGCCGGCAGCCAGTGGCAGTACGGCCATCGCGGCCCGCAGGCGGCGGGAGGTGCCGCCCTTGCCGTTCGCCCTCGCGAATTCCGAAGCGACGACGAGTATGCCGAGGGATTTGTTCCAGACTTTGCTGTAAATGGTGTTCACGTCAAACTTCCTCCCAGAATGTCCGCATGTGAGCGATCGATGCGCGGGCGCGCGGCGCGCGGCCCATCGCCAGTCCGTCGCGACCGCGGCGGACGATGTGTCCCGTGACTGATGACCCCTGGCCCCTGCCCTTCGAATGCAACGCGGCATTCTCCGGTCGAGAGCGCATTCCCCACGAAAGTCGAGGCCCCGGCGAACCGGGGCCTCTTACCGTCAGAGCGTGTAGGCGCCCAGAACGGAAACGCCCGAATACGCCTTGACGCCCTTCACCGTCAGCGTCCATGTACCCGCGGCAGGCCTGCCCGCCGTGAACGGTTCGCTGTTGCCCGGACGGTTCGGCTGATTCTTCACCGTGCCGTTGGGACTGGTGACGGAGATCGAGACGTCGCCCGAGCCGCCATAGGTGCGCAACGTCAGCGTCTTCGCGTTGGCCGGCACGTCGAGCAGGTAGACCGTGCTAGCTCCCGCCGCGCCCTGCTGGTTGGAAAGCGCCTGGTTGTTGTTGAGCACGATGCCCGGAGGCGCCGGCGGCGGACCCCATTCGTCGTACTGCGCCTGGGTCTGCTGATCGGTAAGGCAGGCGTTGAGGCTGCTTGCCTGAGCCGCGTCGATCAGGCCATCGGCCGCGAGCTGCGCGGCGTAAGCCGTGATGCCCGCGCGATAGGCACCCACGTCGTCGGCATTGCCGGCGATGATCTTCGCGTTCGCGACCACGTTCGCACCGATGATCATGCCGCCGGGTACGAGCTTCGGAATGCCCGTGTCGCAGGTCAGCAGGAACTGGTTGCTGCGATCGATGCCCCAGCCGATGTCCTGGAACAGCGCAGGCGTCAGGTCGAGATCGATCTCGCCACGCAGATCCTGGTTGATCGCGTATTCCATGATCGCGTTCGGGGTCAGGCGCGTGTCGTAGTGCGAGAACGAGGAGCCGGGCGAGAGCTGCGCCGGTGCGTAGATCAGCACGCCGTCGGCATTGGTGCCGGAGAGGCCCGTGCCCTTGGCGACAGAACCGGTCAGGCCGGCGATGTTGTCCTTGAGCTTGTTGCCGTCGACCTGGTTCACCAGGATCACCGGGATGGTCACCGGCGACGCGGGCGTACCGCCGGGCGTCACTGCCGCGGGCTGGTTGTTGGCGAGCAGCACGGCGCTGGCGCCGGCGGCTTGCGCATTGAGCGCCTTCACCGTGAAATCGCAGGTGCCGCGATCGATGAGCGCGACCTTGCCGGCGACGTCGGCGGCATTGGTGAGCGCGGCGCAACCGTCGTTCGGCACGGCCCTGGCCACGCTTCCCGAGAAGTTCGCGGAGGTCGCCGTCGGGCCGAAGGCCGCCTGCGCGTACTCGTAATCGCCCACGGCCGCGGCCGGCGCGGTGACGCGGTACACGTCGGGCTGGCTCAGGGCGAGCGGAGCTTCGGCGATGACGGTCGGACCGGAGAATGCGAGGTGGCCGTCGTCCACGGCAGCCGCCACGCGCTGTGCCGGCGTGAGGTCGTCCCACAACGTACCGTCATGCTTGACGAAGGTGCCGTAGATGTCCGGATGCGAATCCGCACCGCCCGGGAAGTCCTCGCCGGTCTGCAAGTCGGTGAGGCCCAGGAAACCGAGGCCGTGCGCCATTTCGTGCAGCACGACGTTGAGGAAATCGATCTGGCCGTCGGGTACCTGGTGGTCGAGGCCCATGTACCACTTCGAACCTTCGATACAGCCCGGCGAACCCAGCGCGCCGTTGAACTGGCTCTGGATGTCGGCCTGGCCCGGATCGAGATCCTCGCCCGCGAGGGCGTCGGCTTCGGGACCCGCATACCAGGTGTCCGCCTTGGCGCCCGCAGGGAGGTTGGCCGCATCGAAAGTGAAGACGGACAAGGGACCGGACGATCCGAGCACGCCACCGGTGGCGTCGCATTCCAGCGGCTCGAACGTGGCGTTGTTGATGATGGTGACGTTGCTCTTCAGGTAGGCGCCGTGGATGTCCGCGGCGAACTGGAAGACGTTGAGCGCCTGCTGGCCGAAGGTCGTGCCCGGGTTGCCTCCAACGGGCGCGGCGGGCGTGTGGTCGTCCAGGCCCTGGCCGGTGCCGACGTCCTGGTTGACGATCTTGATCTCAGCGGCAGTGGCGCTCATGGCGCCGCACAGGCCGGCAGCGAGAAGGGCTGAATAAAGGAGGCCGCGGCGGATCATCGTGTCACCTCCGGTGCCTTAGGCGCGGCATTGGCGCCCTGGTCGTCGTGATGGATGCTGAGGCTGCCGTCCGCCTGACGCGTGGCGACGACGCTGCTCATCCGTTCCTGGGGCAGGCGCATGCCGGTGGCTTTCCCACCGCTGCGGAGCGTGACCGTGCGCGCGGTCTTCAGCGCGTCGGCGTTGGTGCGCGGCTGGCCGGTAAGCGCCGAGACCCGGCTCTGCCGCGCCTGCGCCGCCTTGGAGTACGCCGCCCGCTCGGCCGCCGTCGGTGCCCGCAGCTTGCCGGTCGCCGGATCGATGGCGACGACCTGCATGGCCTGCCCGGCCGTGGCCTGTGGTTTGGCTTGTGTGGCGGGTGTCTCCGCGGCGTAAGCCGCTCCCGCCACCGTGAACATGCCCGTCAGCACAAGACCCAAGGCCTGCGCCAGTGTTCGTGAAGTCATTACCAGTACCTCCCTAGTGCGGCGCCGGGACCCCTCCCTGCACGCCCACCGGCGAAGACCCCCTCGCCGGCGTAAACACTTAAGGATTCGACGTTCCCCTCAACGCCAACCCAAACTGCCCGCCGTCGCGCAAGCGCAACGGCGACGATTCATGACGTGAAGAGGTCCATGGGACCGGTGGAGGCACAGGGCGCGATGCCCTTGGCGGAGGAAGCCTCGACCGGCTTCGCGACGGAACGGTTTACCATCTGCACTACCCCTAGCCACGTGGTACTGCCTCAGACGACCGTGTCGGCCGTCATCCCTTTGATGCCCGGACGGACATCCCCTGCCGAAAAGACGTGGTTCCCCCGCGTCGTTTTTTTGACGGCGGTCTGTGGAACGTAGCAGCAAGAAAAAGCGAGCGTCAATCTTTTGACAGCAAATTCCTGATCGTCCTAATGGTCTATGCCGAAACCCCGGCGAAAGCTCGTTCGGACGTCCATATGCGTGTCAATTCATGGCGTTGCGTACCAATAACGTGCAAGGGCCTCATCCGGTCCCTTGCCCCAATGCGAAAGAAAACATGGACTTGATCGACATCGGCGCCAACCTCACCCACGAATCCTTCCGCCAGGACTTTGACGAAGTCCTGGGAAGGGCGAGCGCCCATGGCGTGGGGCGGATGGTGATTACGGGTGCTTCGCGTGAAGGCAGCCTTCACGCTCTCGAGCTCGCGCGCGCCAGTGGCGGCCGGCTCTTCGCGACGGCGGGCGTGCACCCGCACCATGCCGTCGAGTACGACGACCGCACCGATGCGCAACTGCGCGAGCTCGCCCGTGAGCCGGAAGTCCGCGCCGTGGGCGAAACCGGCCTGGACTACAACCGCAACTACTCGCCGCGGGACGTGCAGCGCGATGTGTTCGAGCGGCAGCTCGAGATCGCCGTCGACGTCGGCAAGCCCCTGTTCCTGCACCAGCGCGACGCGCACCACGACTTCCTGGCGATCCTGAAGCGTTACCGCGACCGCGTCCCGGCGGCGGTCGTGCACTGCTTCACCGATACCGGCGAAGCGTTGCGAGACTACCTCGACCTCGACTGCCACATCGGCATCACCGGGTGGATCTGCGACGAACGCCGCGGCGCGCACCTGCGCGAACTCGTCCGGATGATTCCGGCGAACCGCCTCATGCTGGAAACCGATTCGCCTTACCTGCTCCCCCGCAGCATCCACCCGATGCCGAAGCACCGGCGCAACGAACCGATGTACCTCGCGCACATCCGCGACGAAGTGGCGAGGGATCGCGGTGAATCGCGCGAGGAACTGACCGAGGCGACGACGCGCACGGCGGAGTCATTCTTCGGCCTTGCTCCGGACGCAGCATCGTAAGGGCAAGCTGTCGCCCCCGCTTTATCGTGTCGAAAAATCCGACCCATGATGAAGATTTTTTCATCCCCGCCATAACGAACGGCAGAACTTCCTGCGTCCCATGACGGCAAAGGCCGTCCTGTCGCGGAAACCGCCTTGCGACCCGTCGCCATGACCCTTGCGGAACTCCCCTCGCGCAAGCGGCTGAAGAAATTGTGTTCAGGGAACTCGCATTGAGTGGCCCTGAACAGCAGGCGTAGCTTGCACCGCTTGTTGCAGTTTCGTTAACCGGGAGAAACCATGGAATCGCGTCGCACCCTATCTTTCGCCATCGCGGTGGGTCTTGGACTCGTCGCCACAGGCGCGTTCGCACAGAGTACGGTCGGTGGCGTCTACGGCACGGCCGATGCCGGCGCGCAGGTCACGGCGACCAACACGGGTAGCGGCCTGACCCGCTCCGCCACCGTCGGCAGCGACGGACGCTTCAATATTTCGTCGCTGCCGCCGGGCGACTACCGCATCACCTCCACCAAGGGCGGCCAGAGCTCGACGCGGAACATCCAGATCGTCGCCGGCCAGGGCTTCAACCTCAACCTTGCGGCATCCACTGCGGCGCCGGGTGCCGCCGAAGACCTCACCACGGTTTCGGTCACCGCGAACGCCTTGCCGCCGATCGACATCACCTCGAGCCAGACCAACACGGTGATGACGGCCGAGCAGATCAAGCAGCTGCCGCTGGCACGCAACCAGACCGCGGTGGCCCTGCTCGCGCCGGGCGCGACCAAGGGCGACAGCGCCTTCGGCAACCTCGCCTCCTTCGGCGGGGCCTCGGTGGCCGAGAACAGCTACTACGTGAACGGCTTCAACGTCACCAATTTCTTCCAGAGCCTGACCTACTCGCAGGTGCCGTTCGAGGCGATCGACCAGGAGGAGATCCAGGACGGCGGTTACGGGGCCGAATACGGCAACTCCACCGGCGGCGTCATCTCGGTCAACACAAAGCGCGGCACCAACGAGTGGAAGGGCGGCGTCGACTTCACCTGGAACCCGTACCAGTTCCAGGCGAACCAGCCGAACGTCTACCTGCAGAACGGGGCCCTGTTGCAGAACAACCGCCATAACAGCAACTACGTCATCGGCAACAATCAGACGGGCAACGCCACCGACTTCGGCCAGCGCTGGAACGCCTGGCTCGGCGGCCCCCTGATCAAGGACAAGTTGTTCATGTTCGCCCTCGTCGGCGGCACGCGTACCGCGGACGAGCACTATGGCGACACGACCGGTGGCGGCAATTTCAACAAGACGACGATCAAGGATCCTCGTTACCTGGTGAAGCTCGACTGGAACATCAACGAGAGCAACATCCTCGAATACACGGGCTTCAGCGATTCCAGCACCCAGCAGCAGAGCGTCTATGGCTATAGCTATGACGACAACGGCCAGCCGCATCGCGGCGACTACCTCGGACAGGTGTACGACAAGACCGGTGGGATGAACAACATCCTGAAGTACACCAGTTACGTCACCGACGACTTCACCATCTCGGCGCAATACGGCAAGAGCACCAACAAGCGCATCGAGCGCGCCACCACCGCGGACGGCACGGTCGAGCAGTACGACGGCAACATCTTCGACGCGGTGAATTCGCCGGGCTGCCCGATCATCAACGATGCCCGCACCCCGGTCACGAACGGCGCGGCGGGTTACCCGCACTGTTCGTTCACCACGGGTACGCTCAGCACGCCCAACGGCGAGGACAAGCGCAACGCCGGGCGCATCGATTTCGAGTACCACCTCGGCGACCACGAGCTCAAGGCCGGCTGGGCGCGCGACCACTTCACCACCGATACCGGCACCGCCTACGAAGGTGGCTCGACCTATACCTACCAGTCGATCCCCGAGAGCATCCTGGGCCACGCCCCCGGCCTCGACCCTGCCGACAGCGTGGTGGAACAGGCCGTCTTCGCCACCGGCGCGAAGGTGGGCATCACGCAGAAATCGTACTATCTGCAGGACAACTGGCACATCACGGACAACTTCGTCGCCCGCATCGGCGTTCGCAACGACGGCTTCGACAACACCAACAGCCTCGGCCAGACCTATGTGAGCCAGACGCACAGCTGGCAGCCGCGCCTCGGCTTCTCGTGGGACGTGCATGGCGATTCCTCGCTGAAGGTGTACGGCAGCGCCGGTGACTACTCGCTGCCGCTCGACGGCAACGTGGCGCTGCGCGGTGCCGCGGCCTCGCTCTACCAGATCCGGTACTTCAGCTACACCGGCGTGGATCCCGTCACCGGCGCGCCGCTCGGCATTGGTCCCGTGTCTGCCGCCTATGGCGCCCAGTTCCCCTCGCGCACCGGCACCGTCTTCGCCAATGGCGAAGCGGGCGTGGTACCGAACCCCGGCGCCGTGGCGACGAAGGACCTCAAGCCGTTCAAGCAGCGCGAGTTCATCCTCGGCGCACAGCAGCAGGTGGCCGACTGGACCCTGGGTGCGAAGGCGATCTACCGCAAGGTGCTCACCGGTATCGACGATTCGTGCGACTTCCGCCCGATCGCGAAGGCCGCCAACGCGCAGTACGGGCTGAACCTGGACACCAACAGCCTCACGCCGGAAGCATCGAATGTCCCCGGTTGCTACATCTTCAACCCGGGCAGTTCGGTGACGCTGCGCACGCCGGTGGATGCGACGGGAACGCTTTACGACATCCACCTGCCGGGCACCGCCGTGGGTGAGCCGAGCTACAAGCGCTCATACATGGCGATGCAGCTCACCGCCGAGCGCAACTTCGACGACGTGTGGTACCTGAAGGCGTCCTATGTGTGGTCGCACACCCGCGGCAATTCGGAGGGCGGCGTCGATTCGAGCAACGGCCAGGCGGACACCGGCACGACGGAACTGTTCGATTATCCGGAGATCATGGCCGGCGCCAATGGCTACCTGCCGAACGACCGCAAGCACACGTTCAAGATCTACGGTGCATGGCAGATCTCGCCGGAGTGGCTGGTCGGAGCCAACGGCGTGCTGCAGACCGGGCGACCGGAGAACTGCTACGGCCTGAACCCGATCGACGGCCAGGTGGATGGCGGCTACGGTGGCGGCGCTTACCTCTACTGCAGCGGCATGATCGTGAAGCGCGGTTCGGTCGGCCGCACGCCGACGTACTGGAACATCGACCTGAACGCGTCGTACAAGCCGGACTGGGCGAAGGGCGTAACGATCTCCGCCAACGTGTTCAACATCTTCAACAAGCAGCACACCACCACGATCAACGAGGTAGGCGAGGACAACAACGGCAATTCGCTGGCGGGAAGCACGTACAAGGTGCCTACGAGCTTCCAGCAGCCGCGCTACGTGCAGCTCTCGGCCGAGTACGACTTTTCGCTGTAACGCTCATCACAAGAAGACATGGCGCATGCGTCCGGCATGCGACCGATGCAATTGTCCCCAGATCGCCGCCCGCTACCACGGGCGGCTTTTTTTAGGGCTTTCTTTGGGCTGGCTCGGCTTCGCCATCGCGTTTTGCGTTGGCGTGGCGGCGAGTCGCCGGTGGCTGCCATTTTTTTCGCTAAGTCCTCGTCCGGCCTACGCCTCCCTGCGGAATCGCTCCAAAAACGGC
>NZ_JBPGXO010000025.1:0-65953 GCF_056755555.1 Luteibacter sp. SVR4-7G
AGATGTGTATAAGAGACAGCTCCAGGCCCCCGGCGCGCCCGTCGCAGACGCCAAGGGCCGCTGAGGCCGTACAATCCAACGATGTCCGAAATTCCGATGAGTGCGGATCCGCACGTCCACGTCGCCCGTTCACCCTGGTGGTTCAAGCTGCTGGGCCGCATGCTCGAACCATGGGTGCGGATCAAGCGCGACCCGGCCGAACCCGCCGCCCTGCTCGGCAGCGGCGCCGCCGTCTGCTACGCCATCGAGCGCGACGGCACCTCGGACGCGCTGATCCTGGAACGCGCCTGCCGCGAGGCCGGGCTGCCCAGCCCGATGCAGCTGCTCGACCTGCCGGGCCGGCGCCGGCGCTCCGTGTTCTCGCTCAGCCGCCGCCACGGCTGGCTGTTCGGCCGCACCGACGCGCGCGGCCCGCGCGAACCGATCGGCCAGTTGATCCGCGCCATCGAGGACGATCCCTCGCGCGATATCCAGGTCGTACCCGTGTCCATCTACGTGGGCCGCGCGCCCAACCGCGAAAGCGGATGGTTCAGCGTGCTGTTCGCGGAAAACTGGCTGGTGGTCGGCCGCTTCCGCCGCATGCTCGCGCTGCTGCTCAACGGCCGCGACACGGTGGTGCATTTCTCCACGCCGGTGTCGCTGCGCACGGTGCTGGAAGAATCACGTGGCCTGACCCCGGAAAGGCTTACCCGCAAGATCGCCCGCGTGCTGCGCACGCACTTCCGGCGCATCCGTGCCGCGGTGATCGGACCCGACCTGTCCCACCGCCGCACCGTGGTCGACGCCGTGCTCAACACCGAGCCCGTGCGCGACGCCATCGCCGCCACGGCGAGCAAGGAAAACATCCCGCTGGCGAAGGCGCAGCGGCGCGCGCGCGACTTCGCGCTCGAGATCGCCGCCGACTATTCGCATCCGGTCGTCCGCTCCACCTCGTTCCTGCTGTCGAATTTCTGGAACAAGCTCTACGACGGCATTGCCATGCACCACTTCGACAAGGCCCGTGCCGCCGCGCCGGGACACGAAGTGGTGTACGTGCCCTGCCACCGCAGCCACACCGACTACCTGCTGCTGTCCTACCAGCTGCACCATTCCGGCGTGGTGCCGCCGCACATCGCCGCGGGCGTAAACCTCAACCTGCCCGTCGTCGGTCCGATCCTCCGCCGCGGCGGCGCGTTCTTCCTGCGCCGCAGCTTCAAGGGCAACGCGCTGTACTCCGTGGTGTTCAACGAATACCTCGCCCAGCTGGTCGATCGCGGCGTGCCGCTCGAGTACTTCATCGAAGGCGGGCGATCGCGTACCGGGCGACTGCTGGCGCCGCGCGCGGGCATGCTGGCGATGACCCTGCGCGCCTTCCTGCGCGCGCCGCGCCGGCCCGTGCTGTTCCAGCCCGTCTACATCGGCTACGAAAAGCTGATGGAAGGGAAGTCGTACATCGGCGAGCTGTCGGGCAAGCCGAAGGAAAAGGAATCCCTGCTCGGCCTCATCCGCGGCCTCAAGGTCCTGCGCCAGCGCTACGGCCACGTCACGCTCAATTTCGGCGAGCCCATCCTGCTCACGCCCTTGCTCGACGAGGCCGCGGCCGACTGGCGCGAAACCACCGCCGATCCCGACGTCAAGCCGGAATGGATGAGCCGCGTGGTCGACGACCTCGCCGAGCGCATCCAGGTGAACATCAACCGCGCGGCCGACGTGAACCCGATCAACCTGCTCGCGCTCGCCCTGCTGGCGACGCCCAAGCACGCGATGGCGGAGAACGACCTGCTCGCGCAGCTCGAACTGAGCAAGGCGCTGTTCCAGGAGCTACCCTACTCCGACCGCGTCACCATCACGCCCATGAACCCGCAGGGGATCATCACCTACGGCGAGCAGATGGGCTGGATCCGCCGCGTGCGCCACCCGCTCGGCGACGTGCTCGTGACCGACGGCGAGCAGGCGGTGCTGCTCTCCTACTTCCGTAACAACGTGCTCCACCTCAACGCCCCCGCGGCATGGGTGGCGGCCTGCTTCCTCAACAACCGGCGCATGTCGCGCTCCTCGGTGCTGCGCCTCGGAAAGATCATCTACCCGTTCATCCAGGGCGAACTGTTCCTGCCGTGGGACGAGGACGGCTTCGCGGCGCAGGTACAGGACACCATCGAGTTCTTCGTCCGCCGCGGCATCCTCGAAGCCAGCGCGGAGGGTCGCGTGCTCGAACGCGGTCCTGGCCAGGACGACGGCGCCTACCAGTTGCGCGTCATCGCGCGCAGCATGCTGCAGGCCTTCGAGCGCTATTACATCGCCATCGCGGCGCTGGTGAAGAACGGCCCGCACACGATGAGTTCGGGCGAACTCGAAACCGCCTGCACGCTCACCGCGCAACGCCTCAGCCTGCTCAACGAGCTGTCGGCGCCGGAGTTCTTCGACAAGGCGCTGTTCCGTGGCTTCATCCAGAAGCTGCGCGAGGTGAAGGTCGTCTGGACCGATGCCGACGGCAAGCTCGATTTCAGCGACGCCCTGGAAGACATGGTGCGCGACGCCCGGGTGATCCTTGCCCGCGAGGTACGCCATTCGATCCTCAAGATCACCCCCGGCGGCGAGAGCGATCGCGATTACGACGCCCGTCCGCCAGTGGATCCCGACGACGGCTCGGCCGGCGAGTCGCTGCACGATCGTCACGTCGCGAACGAGCGCGAACGGCACGAAAAACACCACTGAGCGCCCCCGCGGGGGACAACCCGAGTACCATCGCGCCATGGAAAACGAAAAAACCACCCACTTCGGCTTCCGCGACGTTCCGGTGGCCGACAAGCAGAAGCTCGTCGGCCAGGTGTTCACCTCGGTGGCGCGCAACTACGACCTGATGAACGACCTCATGTCGTTCGGCATCCACCGTCTGTGGAAGCGGCATTTCGTGGCCGTCAGCGGCGTGCGCCGCGGCGACCGCGTGCTCGACCTCGCCGGCGGCACGGGCGACATCGCGGCGCTGCTGAAGCCGGTGGTGGGCGAGGAAGGCGAGGTGGTGGTCGGCGACATCAACGCGGCGATGCTTGGCGTCGGCCGCGACCGCCTCACCGACCGGGGCCTGGTGTCCGGCCTGCGCTGGGCGCAGATGAACGCGGAGATGCTGCCCTTCCCGGACAACAGTTTCGACGCCGTCACCATCGCCTTCGGCCTGCGCAACGTCACCGACAAGGACAAGGCGCTGGCCGACATGTACCGCATCCTGAAACCCGGCGGCCGCGTGCTGGTGCTGGAGTTCTCCAGGGTGCAGAGCACCGTGCTCTCGAAGCTCTACGACGTGCACTCGTTCAAGATCCTGCCGCGCCTCGGGCAATTGTTCGCGAACGACGCCGACAGCTACCGGTATCTCGCCGAGTCGATTCGCAAGCACCCGGATCAGGAAACCCTGAAGGGCATGATGCTCGCGGCGGGCTTTGGCCACGTGGAAGTGCGCAACCTCACCAACGGCGTCGTAGCCATCCATCGCGGCTACAAGCTGTAGCCGTAACTGTCGAGGGGGGGACCTCCCCGCCTACGCCTGTACTCACTGGAGTGCCGAGAGACCGGCGTCGCGGCCGCGACAGACCGGCAGTAAGTCCGTGCCTATCCTTTGCGCACATCCCACGCAAGGATTGCCATGGACATGCTTCCTCCGCAGGCACCGCCTGCCCACGTCGCCCACGCCAACCAGGCTGCTCTCGATGCGCTCGAGCGCATGGAGGACACGCAGCGATGGCTCACCGAACAGCAGGAGGCCCTGCTCGAACTGGTGTCGGGGTCCACGTACTCCAGCTTTCCCGACACCGACCACGTTTCGCTCGACGACTTCGGGAAAGCCGTGCTCGAGGCGGTGGCGGGGCCGTCGGACGCCAATCCGCCGGACACCGTCCTGACCTCCTTCGATGCCTTCTGGGAGGTGCTCGTCGAACAAGCGCCGGGGAAACCTGCCGCCCCCCGCCGGCAGGCACTGGCCTTGAGCCTTGCGATGACGGCCAGCGACGATGCCACGCTGCGCCGCAACGACGGCACGCTCACCGACGACCAGGCCACGCGGGTCCTCACCCTCGTCCAGCAGGCGGGCAGTTCCCTGCCCACGCACATCAAGGCATACGAGCTACTCGCCGGCACCGTGCCCTACGCCGGCGCGCTGGTGCTCCAGGATGATCGGCATCCGGACCAGGTCCTGCTCTTCACCACCCAGGCCGGCTGGCAGGTCTTCGATTCCCTGAACGCCTTGTACCGCGACGTGGAGCGGGGCATGCGCAAGGCGCTCACCCGTCGCGCCGAACTGCCGGGGGTCAGCATGGACGATATCGACGCCATCATCGTTACCCACTTCCTCGATATCCGTGCCATCGGCGGTGACGTCTTCGACACCCTCGCCCGCCGCCTCATCGGCCGCCTGCACGAACAGATCGTGTTCGCCTGGACACTCGCCTCCACCCCTGAAGAACGCAACGACGCCCTCGGCGACGCACTCAACCTGCACCCCTTGCTCGACGTTCATGCCATCGTGCGGCACCGCGACCTCGCCCTGACCATTAAACACGGCGAGGAACGACTGGCCGAGCAGCCGGCCATCGTTCGCGACCAATGGCGCCGTGCCGCCAACGACTACCGCGACCGCTTGCATGAGGCCACCACGACCGCGCAAGCCACCGTGCCACCGCTGGCCACCTTCGCCGGCAACGCCCTAGCCACGGCCTTGCGCGAGCACGGCATCGACCTGTCTCCACACGACCTGCGCGTGCGCCTCACCCACCGCCTGCTGCACAAACCCATCGCCACGGCCTTTTCCGGTTTCCGGTACGAGGAACTGTCCCTCCTCGAACTGGCTTACCGTAATGTCGGCGACCTGCCGACCGAGGGCCTCCAGGTCATCCACGCCGACGGATCGCCGCGTAGCGACGTTTCGGCCGAGACCCTGCGCGACATCGTTCGCGATCTGGACCTCCCCCACCGCTATGCGCAACACCTGGACAACGCCCTCATGAACTCATCCGAGGGACAGCGGCAGCGCGACGCCGGCATCGCCTTCCAGAAGGCGCGCATGCGCTTCGAGGCCGCCAATGCGCGGCTGGCCTACTACAGCTCCCACGAGCCGCGATCCTTTCGCTTCGACCATAGGGAGCGTGGATTCCAATGGGTACAGGCCGTGCTGGACCACCCCCATCCGGCCAATCGCGCCCTGGTCGAGAAACACGAGATCGTCGTGCGCCAACTCACCTACCAGCGCGAACCGATGGCCGGTGTGTTCCTTATCGGCACCCGGCAGCCCGATGCTGTCAGCAGCGTCGTCCTCTACACTCCCGACGCGCCCGATGGCGTCGCTTTCCGTGAGTTCAGCGACCGCGCCGAACTCACCCGCGACTTCCTCCTCAACCGCCGCTTCGAAACCTACCTCCTCGACCGCCTGCCCGCCACGTTCGCCGAAACCAATGCCCTCGGCCAGCGCCGCTTCAAGCTCGGCCGCTTCAATGACAACCGCCCGGCCAGCTGGGTCTTCAACCTTCCCGTCTGCACCGGATGCACCGAGCTTGCCGAGCACTTCGAAGAGCGCGAAGTCAGCACGTCCTTCCTCGACACCGCCTACACCACCGCCATCCGGCTGGCCAAGCGCAATGCCAGCGACATGACGCGCTCCACCGCCGCCGCCGACGTGGGCAGTGCCTTCGACGTGTTCTGGTACTGGAATCCTTTTGCCCAAGTCGTCCTGGAGGCGGTCACCGGCGTGGTGCACAGCGTGCCGCGCACTGCCCAGGCCGCATGGCGCTTCTACGATCATGTGAAGAGCGGCGACTCCATCGAAGCCTTCCTCGCCTTCGTCGACGGCTACACCTCATCACTCATGGTGCTGCCCCTCTACACCCACGTGCCTTCCGCCACCGGCGCCCGCATGCGCGCCGCCCCCGGCTCCCGCACGCTCGCTCCCACCCTCCGCACCGTGCCGCCACCCGAGGCCTTGTTCAACAAGCGCTACCTCGCCGAGGGCGTCACGTTACCCAGCAAGGAACCCGCCTCCGGCGTCTTCACCATCGGCGCCGACGACTTCATCCGTCACCGCGGTCAGGCCTATTACGTGCGCTTCGATTCCGATATCAAGGGCTGGCGGCTTCGGCCCCCTCCCGGCAGTTCCTACGGACCATCCGTCGAGAAAGTGGCCGAAGGGCAGTGGGGCTACCGACGGGTCGGGCTCGTCGGCGGCGGCAACCTTCCCGGCCGCCATGCCCGGTCGCGATACCGGGGGATGCAGGAAGCGCCCATCGACATCCGCGCGGAAAACGAACTGCTGAATCCGGATGTGGCGGCGCTGACGCTGCATCAGCGCAGCGTGCTGACCGATACGCTCAATCGCAGCCTCTCGGCGCGCGATTACACCCACACCCTCGACCGCATGCTTGGCGGCGACGCAGCCCCGGCACGTCTCTCTGCCGCGCAAGCGCGCGCCTGGAACGAGGCGCTGGCCGCGGCAAGGCGGGCACCCCCGACACTGAGGCCGACATCGTCCATCGATATCTGGGCGGCCGTCGATACCTGGGCGGACAACAGCCGGCTGAATCCGGACGTGGCGGCGCTGACGAGGCATCAGCGCTTCACGTTCGTGGAGTCGCTCGCCCACAGCCGGCTGCTCACGACGACCGAATACGCCCTCACGCTGGAGCATATGCTCGGCTCCGACACAGCCCCGACGCGCCTCTCCCCGGCGCAGTTGGTAGCCTGGAACAGGGCGCTCGAGGCAGGGAGGCGGGCACCGGGCGAGGCACCGACACTTTCCCCGACGCCGACCCCGTCCGAAGCGCCGTCCCCGGCACAGGCGTCCCCTGCGTTGCCCGTGCAGGAGGAAGGCGTCCTGGGACCGTACGTGCGCAAAGTGCGATGGGCCATCGCTGCCGAAAGGTGGCCTGATAGCGTCTACGCCTATTTTCCCGGCCAGTTGCATGGAACAGATGCCTTGAGCATCGGGCTACAGCGATTCAAAGTGTCGCGGGGCGGCGCAACAGATCTCTGGGTCACGGGCATTCCGGTGACGACCCTGCCGCCTACGACGCCGCTGGCCTCCTTGCCGCCTGAGCTGGTTCCCTGGCTACCGGCTCACGCCAACACAGGGCCGGGTGCCACCCTCGGCAGCGCCCTGGGCAATGGGATCCGCATCAACTTGCGCGCCCTGTCCGAGAACATGACGACAGCCCGCTACCGGGCATTCAAGCTCTACGGGACCAACAGCAGCGACGCGTACGTCCTGTATCGCACGGACTTTATCGGCATCGAGCCGTCTGAACTCGAGCCGACCCTCTCAGACCCCAACTCGGTACGGTTACTGGGCAACGAATTCGACATCGCGCCCTGAGCGTGGCAGCGGTCGATGGCATACTGGGGCGTCCCGTGTCCGGAAACCGCCCATGCGTCTGCTTCCCATCGCTGCTTTCACCCTTGTGCTGTTACCCGCCGCGGCCTTCGCGGCCGACCCGCATTCCTATGCCCAGCCCGACGTGGTCCGGGTCACCCACCTGGACCTCGACCTCAAGCTGGACTTCGGCAAGCGCGAGCTGGCCGGCAATGCCACGCTGAAACTCGATTGGAAGAACGCCACGGCGAAGGACCTGGTCCTCGACACCCGCGATCTCAAGATCGCCAGCGTCGAGGCCGTCGACGCCACGGGCAAGGCCTCGCCGCTGACCTTCGCGCTCGCCCCGCGCGACAAGGAACTCGGCTCCAAGCTGACCATCGCGGCGCCGGCCCACCCGGCCGCCGTGCGGATCACGTATGCGACGGTGCCGGAAGCGTCCGGACTGCAATGGCTCACCCCGGAACAGACGGCTGACAAGAAGCAGCCTTTCATGTTCTCGCAGTCGGAATCGATCCATGCGCGCTCCTGGGTGCCGCTGCAGGATTCGCCGGCCATCCGCTTCACCTACGACGCGCACGTGAGCGCGCCGAAGGACGTGCGCGTGGTGATGAGTGCCATCAACGATGCGAAGCATCCACTGGATGGCGACTTCTCCTTCGACCAGCCGCATCCGATTCCATCGTACCTGCTCGCGATCGCCGCGGGCGACCTGGCGGTGAAGGAGACCGGCCCACGCAGCGCCGTCTATGCCGAGCCCAGCGTCGTCGGCAAGGCCGCGCACGAATTCGAGGACACCGAGAAGCTGATCGCCACCACCGAGAAGCTGTACGGCCCGTACGCCTGGGGCCGCTACGACATCCTCGTGCTGCCGCCGTCGTTCCCCTTCGGCGGCATGGAAAACCCGAACATGACCTTCGCGACGCCGACCGTGCTGGTGGGCGACAAGAGCCTGGTCTCGCTGGTCTCGCATGAGCTCGCGCATTCGTGGTCGGGCAACCTGGTGACCAGCGCCGCCTGGCGCGACATCTGGTTGAACGAAGGCTTCACCACCTACGTGCAGGGCCGCATCACCGAGGCCGTGTACGGCAAGGCGCTGGCCGACGAGGAAGCGTTGCTGTCGGCGCGCGCACTGCAGAAATCGATCGGCAGCATGCCGGCGAACGCGCAGAAGCTCACGCCCGATCCGCGCGGCATCGGTGCCGACGACGCGCTCTCGGATGTCGCCTATGACAAGGGCTCCTGGTTCCTGCGCACGCTGGAGCAGCGCTTCGGCCGCGAGACCTTCGACACCTACCTGAAGGGTTATTTCGCCCACTTCGCCTTCCAGAGCATCGACACCGACACGATGTTCGCGTACCTCAAGGCCAATCTGCTGGACAAGTACCCGGGCAAGATGAGCGAGGCCGAGGCCCGCGCCTGGATCTGGCAGCCGGGTATCCCGAAGGATGCGCCCCTGCCTTCGTCGCCGCGTTTCGACGCCATCGACAAGGAGCGCACGGACTTCCTCGCCGGCAAGCTCGCCGCGGACAAGCTCGATGCGAAGGGCTGGAATACGCAGGAGTGGATGTACTTCCTCGACCGCCTGCCCGACGTGACCCCGCTGCCGAAGATCAAGGAGATCGATGCCGCCTGGCGCCTCACCGGTACGCCGAACGCCGAGATCGGCATGCGCTGGTACGCGCACGCCATCGCCGCCGGCGACAAGGACGTGTGGACGGCCGCCGCCGAGCACATGACCCGCATCGGCCGCCTGTACCTCACCACGCCGGTCTACCGCGCGTTCGCGCGCACGCCGGAAGGCCTGGCATTCGCGAAGGAAACCTATGCGAAGGCGAAGGCCGGCTACCATCCGATGACCCAGCAGGCGGTGGAACGCATCCTCGCCGGCACGTCGAAGAAGAAGTAAGCGCATGGCCAAGACTCCCAAGCTCGCCACTCCCGACAGCCGTCCGCTCTGGCAACGGCTGCTGCTACGCCGGCTGAAGTTCCTGGTCGTGGTGGCGGCGGTGCTGGGCCTGGGAGCGGCCCTCGTATACCTCTTCGCTCCCGCGATGCTGCTCGAGGCGGATGCCGCGCGCCAGGCGATGTCGGCACACCTCGAGAAGAAGACCATCGCAGCGCGCGATACGAACTGGTCGTACTACGAAGGCGGCGACGGCCCGACCATCGTGTTGCTGCACGGGTTCGCCGCGAACAAGGAGACCTGGCTGGAGACGGCCAAGGGCCTCACCGAGCACTTCCATGTGGTGATTCCCGACCTGCCCGGCTGGGGCGAGTCGTCGCGTCATGAAGATGCCGATTACGGTATCTCCGCGCAGGCGGATCGCCTGGAGGAGTTCGCGGCCGCCATCGGGGCGCAGCGTTTCCTCCTCGTCGGGCAGTCGATGGGCGGCGCGATCGCAGGCGTCTATGCGGAGAAGCATCCCGAGCGCGTCGCCAGCCTGGTGCTGATGAGTTCGCTCGGGCTCACCTTCAAGGAGAACGATTTCGTGCGCGAGGTGAAGGCGGGGAACAATCCCTTCATCTACCACGACCGTGCGGGCCTGGAGGCGCTGCTGGCGCGCATCTTCGTCAAGCCGCCGCATATTCCCGGCCGGCTCGAGGATGCGCTGGTCGCTCGCAACGAGAAGGACCATGCCTTCATCGAGCGCACCTTCAACGCGTTGAAGCAGCCCGACCAGGCGTTCGCGCTGGACCCGGTGATCGGGAAGCTGTCGATGCCGGTCCTGGGCCTGTGGTGCCACGACGACAAGATCATCGACGTGTCGGCGCTGGACACCCTGCGTGCCGGGCTGAAGAGTTCCCCGTCGATCGGCGCGACCGTGATGAACGGCTGCAATCACATGCCGATGCTGGAGAAGCCGGTGGAAACGGCGCGGATCATCACGGGCTTCGCGCTGGCGCACTAAGCACGTCGCAAATCTTCACGCGCATCGCGACTTCTGGTGTAGGAGCGCGCGCAAGCGCGCGACATGTTTTCGCGACACCCTTGGAGCTGGCGCGCCAGCTTCAAGTCACGGCCTCAAAAGATGTCGCGCGCAAGCGCGCTCCTACAGTCAATCGGCGACGTCGGCGATCAGGCGATCGAGTTGCCGCTTCAGTCCGCTTCCGTTCGCGCGCAACCACGCACGCTGTTCCTTGTAGTCGGGGAACACGCTCTCGACCCAATGCCAGAAGCGCGGCGAGTGGTTGCGCACCTTCAGGTGACACAGCTCGTGCACCAGCACGTAGCGCAGCGCTGCCGGCGGCGCGAGCGCCAGGGCGAGGTCGAGGTTGATCCTGTCGCGTGTATCCAGGCTGCCCCACAGGCTTTTCAGCGGGCGGATGCGCAGGGCGGTGGGGGCGGCGTTGATCTGCGGAATGTAGGCAGGGAGCCAGCGCGACACGTCGCGCCGGATCTGCGCCTCGAAGTGGGTGGCCAGCAAGCCGCGCGCAACCAGCAGCGCCCGCGTGTGCGGGCGTGGAATGCTGAGCACCAGCGCACCCGCTTCGTGATCCACCCGGGGATAGCTGCCCTCGGCCCAATCCAGCACGACGTCCTCGCCACGAAGGGGAAACGTCGTGGGAACGCCGACACGCAAGGGCGGCAAGGGAACGGCATCGAGGTGGAACTCGTCGAGCTTCTGCTCCAGCCAGTCCGCGTGATGGCGCAGGAAGGCCGTCATCTGCGCGACGTGGGTACCGTTGGGATAGGTCAGGCGGGCGCCCTTGGGCGTGACGGTCAGGCGCAGGCGGCGCGCACGCGGATGCGCCGCCTTCAGCACCCGTATGGTGCCGCCGGTAGGGGTTGCCAGTTCCAGCCAGTCGCCGTCTTCCGATGCCATGTCGCGAGTCTCGTACCGATCCCGACGAACATCCCACCCACCCGTATCAGCGCCTGCGACGGCAGGGTCCGTCACTCCGGCCGCGGCAGCTTGAACCACTCTTCCAGCTTGCCCAGCAGGCGCTCGTATTCGAGCGCCATGAGGGCGAAATTCGCGTCCATCTCCGCGGCGGCGGATTCCGGGCTGTCGGCCTGTTCGTCCAGCACCACGTCGGTGAACTTGATTTTACGCAGGATCAGGTCTTCTCCAAGTACGAAGGAAATGCGGTCGTCGAAGACCAAACCCAACTGGAACACCTGTTTACCGGTGCGCAGGTGCTCTCGAATCTCATCTGTGTCGAGATCCTGCCGGCGGCAGCGCGCGATGGCGCCGGAAGCCGTGGCCGGATCACGAAGCTCGCATTCGTCGCCCAGCGCCAGCCCGGCCGGGAGTTCCCCGGTCTGGACCCAGTGGGTCATGAGCATCCGGGGCGACTCCTCCGGGGCCAGGGGCACCGCCGGGAAGCTGCCCAGGGCCTCGCGAATCTGGCTCAGGGTGTTTTCCGCCGATTTCCGGCTGGAGGTGTCCAGCACCAGCCAGCCATTCTTGCGGTCCGCGTAGGCCTTCATGCGCGAACTGCGCACGAAGGCCCGCGGAAGCAGTTCGTTCATCACGTCGTCCTTGATCTTCTTGCGCTCTCGGCCGCTCACCTTGCGACCTTCTTCTTCCGCGATCTTCTGCACACGGTTGGCCAGTTCGTCGTTCACCACCGACGACGGCAGGAGCTTATCCTCGCTCCCGACCGTGACCATCGTGTTGCGGCCGACGACATGGGTCAGGCCTTCCTCGTTGCGACCGAGCGGGGACACGAAACCGCGGGTCGACATCTCCATGGGACCCACCGGGCGCAGCCTGTGCTCGGGCAACACCTCGTCGAGGCGTTCGAGGTCGGCGGCGACAGGCTCGGAGAAACGGAACAGCGTCAGGTTGCGGAAGAACATGTATCGACGAATCTCATGCAAAGGAAGAGCCATGGCCGCCGCTCGCGCGGCTGCCGGCGAATCAGGTTCGCGAGGTGCTTACACGACCCGGGCGATGGCGTCGGCCACGCGGCCGATATTGCCCTCGTTGAGCGCCGCGACGCAGATGCGCCCCGTGCTCACGGCATAGATGCCGAATTCGGTGCGCAGGCGCTCCACCTGTGCGGCCGATAGCCCGGAATACGAGAACATGCCGCGCTGCCGTTCGATGAAAGCGAAGTCGCCGACTTTCGACAGGCGCTCGGTAAGGCCGCGGCGCATGGCGCGGATGCGCTCGCGCATCTCGCCGAGTTCGGCTTCCCAGGTCGCGCGCAGGTCGTCGTGGTTGAGCACGGCCGAAACGACGGCGGCGCCGTGGGTCGGCGGGTTGGAATAATTGGTGCGGATCACACGCTTCAGCTGCGATTGCACGCGCAGCGCCTCGTCGTGCGAGGCGGTGACGATCGACAGCGCGCCCACGCGTTCGCCGTACAGCGAGAACGATTTCGAGAACGAGCTGGCCACCAGGAACGGCACCTCCGCCGCGGCGAACAGACGCACCGCTTCGGCATCGGCTTCGATGCCGTCACCGAAGCCCTGGTAGGCGATGTCGAGGAAGGGCACGAGACCGCGCTCGTGCACGGTCGACACCACGCGCTTCCAGTCCTCGGTGCCGAGATCGACGCCGGTCGGGTTGTGGCAGCAGGCATGCAGCACGACGACGGCACCGGCAGGCAGCTTGGCGATGCCGGCAAGCATCCCCTCGACGTCGACGCCATGCGTGGCCGCGTCGTAATACGGGTATTCCACCACCTGGAATCCGGCGCTTTCGAACAGCGCGCGATGGTTTTCCCAGCTCGGCGTGCTGATCGCCACCGGCACCGACGGATTCAGGCGCTTGAGGAAGTCCGCGCCGACCTTCAGCGCGCCCGTGCCGCCGAGCGACTGCGCGGTGACGACGCGACGATCGGTCAGCAGGGGCGATTCCGCGCCGAACAGCAGCTTCTGCACGGCCAGGTCGTAGAGGGCGATGCCGTCGATGGGCAGGTAACCGCGCGGCAGCGCCGCTTCCACGCGCGCCTTCTCGGCCTCGCGCACGGCACGCAGCAGCGGCACGTGACCGTTCGCGTCGTAATACACGCCGACGCCGAGGTTGACCTTGTCGGCACGGGTGTCGGCACCGAATGCCTCGTTGAGGCCGAGGATCGGATCGCGTGGAGCGAGTTCGACGGTAGAGAACAGGGTCATGGTGGACAGGCCTTGAAACGTGTGTGTAGGTGAGGATCAATCGTTATCGTCGACGGCGTCGCCGCCGGCAAGCCATGCATGCACGTCGGCGCGGGGCGCGCCATCGCGCGCACCCAGCGCGGCGAAATCGAAGAGGTTGCGGTCGGTCAGCTGGGACGGCGCGATGTTGCCCATGGCGCGGAAGATGGTCTCGCTGCGGCCGGGATGCGCTTTCTCCCAGTCGGCAAGCATGCGCTTCACCACCTTGCGCTGCATGTTCTCCTGCGAGCCGCACAGGTTGCAGGGAATAATCGGGAACGCGCGCGCTTCCGCATACGCCGCGATGTCGTCCTCGCGGCAGTAGGCGAGCGGACGGATCACCAGGTGGCGGCCGTCGTCGGACAGTAACTTCGGCGGCATGGCCTTGAGGCTGCCCTGGTAGAACATGTTCAGGAAGAACGTGCCGAGGATGTCGTCGCGGTGGTGCCCCAGCGCGATCCGCGTGATCCCGTTGTCGGCCGCCCACTGGTAAAGCGCGCCACGGCGCATGCGCGAGCACAGGCTGCACATCGTCTTGCCCTGCGGGATGACCCGCGTGACGACGCTGTACGTGTCTTGCTCGATGATGTGGAACGGCACGCCGCGCGCCTCGAGGTACGCGGGCAGTACGTGCTCCGGGAAGTCCGGCTGCTTCTGGTCGAGGTTCACCGCGATCAGTTCGAAGCGCACCGGTGCCTTCGCCTGCAGGGAAAGCAGCATGTCCAGCAGCGTGTATGAGTCCTTGCCGCCGGAAAGGCACACCATCACCTTGTCGCCGTCCTCGATCATGCCGTAGTCGGCGATCGCCTGGCCGACCTGGCGGCGCAGGCGCTTGGCCAGCTTGCCGGCTTCGTAGCTCTGCTTGCGGGTGGCGTCTGGGCTGGCGGACATGCGGCGGGCGTGGGGTCGGAAGGGGGACCCGCCTATTGTAGCCGCTGCGGCGGCCCTCGCCCGGCGTTACAATCGCCTCTTCCCTCGCTGCCGGCCGAACGCAATGCAGGTTCAGGATCCCGCACAGCTTGCCCACCGCCTCGCCGAACTGAAGATGGAGCACCGCGACCTGGACGCGGCCATCGACCACCTGGCGGCCTCGATCAGCCGGGACGAGCTCCAGCTCACCCGCCTGAAGAAGCGCAAGCTGCTCCTGAAGGACACCATCGCCCGGATCGAGAGCCGCCTGATCCCCGACCTCGACGCTTGAGCCCGCCGATGAACCCCGTCTGCCTGGAAAACGCCCACGTCACGCTGGAGCCCCTGACCCTGGACCACATCGGGGCCCTCGAACGCGCCGCCGCCGACGGCAGACTCTGGGATCTCTGGTTCACCTCGGTGCCAGGGCCCGGGCGCATGGCGGAGTACGTGGAAGCGGCCCTGCGCGGCCAGGAGGAAGGGCGGATGTCGCCCTGGGCCATCCGCGAGAAGACCAGCGGCGAGATCGTCGGCTCGACGCGCTACTACGACATCGTGCCCGACCCGAGCCGCGTCGCCATCGGCTACACCTGGTATGCGCGCCGCTGGCAGCGCAGCCACGTGAATACGGCCTGCAAGCATCTCCTGCTGTCCAACGCCTTCCAGAACGTGGGCGCCGTCGCCGTGGAGTTCCACACGGACGCCTATAACCAGGATTCGCAGCGGGCGATCGAGAAGCTCGGGGCAAAGCGCGAAGGCGTATTGCGGGCGCACAAACGGCGTACGGACGGCTCGCTGCGCGACACCGTCTGCTACAGCATCCTCGCCACCGAATGGCCCGACGTGGACAAGTGGCTGCAGCTGCGACTGCGCCGCCTGGCGCCTTCCCCGGCAATGTAGGATTGCGCACCGCGCGCGACATCTTTTCGCCGCAATCCCGAAGCTTGCGCGCCAGCTCCGGGGCTCGGCCCCAACACATGTCGCGCGCAGGCGCGCTCCTACCGGGCCGCTACGCTCTCGCCGTGCGGGTGCACGATCAGCGTGGCCGTCATGCCTGCCGAGAGCACCGTGCCGGGCGGGAGCTGCGCCGTGTCGATCTTCACCCGCACCGGCACGCGCTGCGCCAGGCGCACCCAGTTGAAGGTGGGGTTCACGTCGGCAAGCAGGTCGCTGCCGGTCGGATTGTCGGCATCCGTGATGCCGTGCGCGATGCTTTCCACCGTACCCTTCAGGTGCACCCCTCCGCTCATGAGGCGGATGTCCACCGGGTCGCCGATGCGCAGGCCCGGCAACTTGGTCTCTTCGAAGTAACCGTAGATCCAGTAGGAATCGCGGTCGATGAGGGCGAGGCGCGCACTGCCCGCGCTGGCGTAGTCGCCCACGCGCACGTCGAGATTGGTGACGAAGCCGTCGACCGGGGCGAGCACCCGCGTGCGATCCAGGTTCAGTTGGGCGGAGGCGAGTTCCACCTGGGCCTGCGCGACGGCGGCCAGGGCCTGCTGCTGCGCGGCGCTGGCCTGCTTCGTACTGGCCTGAGCCTGCTGCCAGCCGGCACGGGCCGCATTCGCCGCGGCAAGCGCGTTCGCCTTGTCCTCCGCGGAGATCACGTTATTGATGAGCTTCTGCCGGCGCTCGGACTGCGCCTCGTACATCTCATAGTTGGAACGGCTTTGCTCCGCGCCGGCGGAGGCGGCGTTGATGTTCGCGCCCGCGGCCCGCGCCGCTGCTTCCGCGGCGTTGAGGTTCGCCCTCGCCTGTGCGACGGCGTTCGCGTAGCGTGCCTGGTCGACGACGAACAGCAGGTCGCCCTTCTTCACCGTCTGGTTGTCGACCACGCGCACGTCAGTGACGATGCCGGCCACGTCGGGCGCGATGCGCACGATCTCCGCGCGCACGCGGCCGTCGCGGGTCCATGGCGAATACATGTAGTGCTTCCACAGCGCGTGGGCGACCAAGGCGGCGACCAGCACGACGACGGCGGTGACGGCGAAGCGGACGAGGGTGGCGAGTTTCATGACGGCATCACTCAGTACAGGAACAGCGCGAAGGCGCCGAAGACACAGACGAAGACGGCAAGCCGGAACAGCGGCGGGTGCCAGACGAGCCGGTACAGGCCGAAGCGCCCGGCCAGCCAGTCCAGCAGCCATAACGCCAGGAGCGCCAGCACGAAGAGGACGAGCAGTCCCGGGACCAGCGCATCGCCGAGGGCGATTTCACGAGGCATGGGCAATCTCCTTGGCGGCGGGGGTGTCCGGCATGTAGGCGGCGAGGACGGACTCGCTGTCGAGCAAGGCCATGCGGACGAGGCGGAGGTGTTCCAGCAGATGGCCCTGGCCATCGTGTTCGCAGACGGCAGCGAGGGCCGTGGCGACGGCGTCGCGCGCGAGAAGGTAACCCGCGGCGTCCGGCTTCTCGTAGAAGCGGGCGAGCGTCGCGAGCGCGCGCTCCAGGTAGGGACGCAGCGCCGACGGCAGCTCGCCGCGCGACATGTCGTGGCGCAGTTCGATCAGCGCGCGGCCGGTTTCATGGACCGCGAGCGCCCAGGCAATGAGCGCACGCGAATCGGCGCTGCCCGGTTCGGTCTGGGCCACCACCTGGCTGACCAGGTCGTGGTTGACGCTCTCGAAGCGATGGCGCAGGCCCGGGAGCGGCGCTTCCGCCGCCAGCGCCACCTGCCCGCGCAGGCGGGCCATCTGACGGCGGCGCAGCCACGCGCTGCCGATCGCCGAGGGGATCACGATGAACGAAGCCACCGCCGCCATCAGGCCGACGAGCTGCGCCACGGCGTCGTTGATGAAATGGGCCACGTCATAGGTCTGCAGGTTCTTGAACGCCACGATGTAGAGCATGCCCAGCACCCAGCCCAGGCCCACGCCACCCCAGCGCGGGCTGGCCAGGAGCACAAGGCCGCCGACGACGAAAGGAAGCGTGCCGGCAACCATGAGGCCATAGCCGTCGAGCTGGGTGAGCACGAAGAAGTTGCAGACGAAGCCGAGCACCATGCCGATCAGGTAGCCGTAGGTGACGTCCCAGGTCACCCGCGTCGGATTCGGCGTGACGGCGAAGAGTCCGGCGAAGATGGTCGCGATCAGCATCGCGCTGGCGCCGAACGGCCACGCGCTCTCGATCCAGAAGACACCTAGGACGAGCATGGTCAATGTCGTGCGCAAGGTAGCGACGCCGGCGCCGAGGTAGTCGTTGCCGCGATCGAAGCGGACGCGCTCGACGGGGCCGCCGACGATGCGGGGTGCCTGCAGGGTCGATGCGGCATCGACGTAGTCGTATAACTCATCCGTAAAGCGCTGCAGCAGCGAAGCCGCCGTGTCGAAATCGCGCAGGTCCTGCTCGTCGGCAAAGCCCGCTCGAACCGTATCGGCGTCCGCACGCATGCGATCGCGCGCCTCGCGCAGGCGCGGCAACAGCACGCGTGCAGCCTCGCCCGCCTCGAGCGGCGCATCCAGTGCCTCGCCCAGCGGGGCGTAAAGATGGATGAGCGCGTTCGCGACGCGGTCGCGCCGTGCGCGCTTCAACCGGTTGATCAGGTGGTGCAGCGACTGGAAGCTCGTCGACGCCGCCATGAAGCGCTGGTTGAACAGGCGCAGGTGGTTGCTGCGCGCACGCGTCTCCACGTCTTCGAAGATCACCGAGCTGCGCAGGTCCTCGAGGGTTACGGCAGCACGGACGAAACGGAGATGCGCTTTCTCCATGGCTTCGCGTGCGACCGCGCCCTCCATGCTACCGCGTACGAAGCCGAGGAAATCGCTGAACTGCCCTCGTGCGCTACGGCGCAGGATATCGCGCACGCGGCTCGGGAAGACGACGTCGCTGATCGCGCCGCTGACCAGGATGCCGAGCAGAACCTCGCTGAGCCGGGCGACGGCGGAGTCGAACACGCCGGGCGGATTGTCGATGACGGGGATGACGACAACGGCGGCCGTGTACCCGGCGAGCACGAAGGCATACGCCTTGAAGTTGCGGTACAGGGTGGCACCGCCCGCGCACAGTCCGAGCCAGAGCGACAGGGCAACGAGGAACAGGTCGCGCTGCTGCGGGAAGGCGGCTGCGATGCCGATCGCTGCCGCCGCCCCGCCGACGGTGCCGACCGCGCGGTAGAAGCTTTTCGCCAGCACCATGCCGGTCTGGCGGTTCGCCACGATGAGCGTCGTGATCATCGCCGTGGAAGGCGACGGCAGGGCCAGGCGCATGGCGATCCAGCCCGTGACGAAGATCGCTAGGAGCGTCTTCGTCACGAACAGCCACACGGAGGCTTCCTCGCGCAGCGTCTCGACGACGAGCTGGCGGGTGACGGGAGCCTTGCCTGAGAGTTCGGAGCCGGTCATGACACGCGTCCGCTCACTCGCCGAACCCGGCCAGCATCTTCTTGAGCAAGGTCTCGAGCTGGCCCTGCTCGCCTGCCGTCAGGTTACGCGTCTGGTGGTGAAGCAACGTGACGATGTCGGGGAGAAAGCGGCCGATCAGCGCCAGCCCCTTGGGCGTCAGCGTGAGCGTGACCTTGCGCCGGTCCTCCTCGTGGCCCGAGCGCGCGATGAGGCCCTTCTCGCAAAGCTGGGTGGTGAGCCGCGTGACGTTCGCCGATTTCTCCCCAGCGGCATCGGCCAGTTCCGAAGGATGCATGCTGTTGTCCGGCGATCCGTACAGCATCATGAGGATGTTGTACTCGGGATGATTGAGCCCGTACGCGCGCAGCGCCGAGTTCGCCTCGTCGTGCACCTCCTTGAACAGGTGCTTGATCAGGCGCACCAGGACGGCCGGCTCCCTCGGGAACGCGGGGTATTTGGCCCGGGTGACGTCGAGGCGAGCCTCGGTGGGGGCGAAATCGCGCATGAAAGAGGTGTCCTGAGGCAGTTACCTCAGAAGTATATAGTTCATTTGTGTATATTCAATAGATGTATTGTCACTAAGTGGTCTTAGGAAGGCCACGGCGCGCCACCCCGGCAGCCACATAATCAGTCCGGACGACGTTAACTGACCGGTCCTCTCTGGAATCCCAAGCCTGCCAACAAGGTGTTTCGTACTTGATCCCAATCGAGCAGGGTCACTTCTCGCCCGGTACCCTCCAGGATTACAGCGAAAGTGTTTGCGCTTCTTCCTATGTGAAGTTGATCAGATACAGCAGGAAGGCTCCGGATGCGACGGTGAGTACCTGGCTCGCAATCAATACCCAACCCTCTGCTCTCTTCTCCGCGATCAGTCGCTTGCAGATGTAGGTCACCCCGGACTCTGCTCCCCACGCTTTCCGATACTTCCCGACGATTGACCAGCTGACGACACCGCTTACCCCGATTATCAGCAACAGCACCGTTGTCAACTTCATGATGGATCGTCGATCCGAAACTTGTACATCAGGGTCGTCCTCAGCATTGGGCCGTCGCGACTGGGGGCTCGCGCCACGTGGGGAATGGTGCCATTGAACAAGACCATTCTGCCCGGTGCAGGGCTACCGCCGTCACCTCGGGCAGAAAAAACACGGTCTCTCCGGCCCACGCATCGGCCCAGAATGCATTGGCGTAGGTGGTGGCAGTGATGTCCTTCACGGGGTTCAGCCCCGCCCCACCCCACGCCCGGCGGGTTTCCTCAGGCTTTCACCGCCAGCAGGTCCTGGATGCCGGCCCGCCAGAACAGCTCGCGGCGCATCCGGTCGGCCACGCCGTTGACGACCTCGGCGCCGTCCTGCGAGGGATCCACGTGGACGCGGAAGGGACGTTTGCCGAAGGGCATGTTCACCACCTCGACGACCTTCCGCGCCACTTCCGCGGCATCGGCGTCCTCCGGCTCCAGCGATGCGAGGCCCTTGAGGATCTTGTCGGGCATGCCGGCGTATGGACCTTCCATGTATTCCGCCTCGCGGGCGGTGTCGGAGGGCTTGCCCGAGTGGGCGAAGTGGTTGGTGCCCTTGGTGAACGCGCCGGGCACCATGATCGAGGTCTCGATGCCCCAGCGCGTCAGCTCGCCCGCATAGCTCACGGCGAGCGAATCCATGGCTGCCTTCGCGGCGAAATACGGAGCAAGGAACGGAGGCGTTCCGCCGCGGGTGCTGCTGGACGAAACCCAGAGCAACAGGCCGCGTCCCTGCTTGCGCATGACGGGCAAGGCCGCGCGGTTCACGCGCTGCGTGCCCAGCACGTTGACGTCATAGAGCTGGGCGTACTGTTCCGCGGGGAAAGCTTCGGCCGGGCCGAACACCATGTGGCCCGCGTTGTGCACCAGCACGTCCAGGCGGCCGTCGCGCTGCACGATGGTCTGGACCGCGGCCTCGGCCGAGGCATCGGAGGTTACGTCGAGCTCGACGACGCGCAGGTCGACGTTGCGCTCCTTCGCTTCCTTGAGCACGGCCTCCGCCTGGGCGGCGTTGCGGCCCGCGATGTCACGCATGCTGGCGTAGACGGTGTGGCCGGCGTCGGCCAGGGCACGCGCCGTGAGCAGGCCAAAACCGCTCGACGCGCCGGTGATGAGAATGATCTGCTTCATGACGCTGCTCCGTTCAAGGGTGCTTCAGATGATTCCGCCGTTGGCGCGCAGGACCTGGCCGTTTATCCAGGCGCCGTCCGGGCCGGCGAGGAAGGAGACGGCCGCCGCGATGTCGTCCGGCGTGCCGAGGCGTTCGAGCGGTGCGAGCTTGGCGAGGTGGTCGACCTGTTCCTTCGACTTGCCGTCGAGGAAGAGGTCCGTGGCCGTCGGGCCGGGGGCGATGGCGTTCACCGTGATGGCGCGGCCGCGTAGTTCGCGGGCGAGGATCTTCGTGGTCGTTTCGATCGCGGCCTTGGTGGCGGCGTACGGCGCGTAGGTGGGCAGCAGCAGGCCGACCACACTGGTGGAGAAGTTGACGATGCGCCCACCGTTGCGCAGGCGCTTCGCTGCTTCGCGCATGGTGTTGTAGCTGCCCTTCACGTTGATGTCGAAGAGGCGATCGAAATCCTCGTCCTTCAGTTCGGCGATGGGGGACAGGACCATGACGCCGGCGTTGTTCACGAGGACGTCGATGCCGCCGTAGACCTCTTCGACGGTGTCGAACATGCGCCGCACGTCGGCCGCCTTGGAAATGTCGGCCTGGGCCGTGATGGCCTTGCCGCCGGCCGCTTCGATCTCGCGGACGACGTTCTCGGCGGCCTGGGCGCCGCCGGCGTAATTCACCACCACGGTGAAGCCGTCGCGGGCGAGGCGCCTGGCCACGGCGGCGCCGATGCCGCGCGAGGCACCGGTGACGAGGGCGATCCTGGATTCGGAATTCACGTTCATAGGGGTTCTCCACTGCCGGCTCCATTGCCGGGGTGAGAACAGCATGCTCGTTGTTCGCCGCCGGATAATCTTGCAGAATCAGGCAACACTATTCCGTACAATGGAACAAATGCCGTGGCCCTGGACCGCTTCGAAACCATGCGGCTCTTCGTGAGAATCGTGGAGCGGCGCAGCTTCACCCTGGCGGCGAACGACCTGGACCTGCCGCGCTCGACGGCCACCCAGGCCATCAAGCGGCTGGAAACCCGGCTGGGCGTGCGCCTGCTCCAGCGCACCACGCGGCAGGTCAGCCCCACCCTGGACGGCGAGGCCTACCATCGCCGCTGCATCGCGATCCTGGCGGACATCGAAGATGCCGAAGCGGCGTTCGTGGATTCGCGCCCCAGCGGGATGCTGCGTGTCGACATGCAAGGCACGCTGGCGCGCACGTTCGTGCTTCCCGCCCTTCCTGACTTCCTCGCGCGATATCCCGGCCTGCGCGTGCACATCGGCGAAGGCGAGCGCTGGGTGGACCTGGTGCGCGAAGGCGTGGACTGTGTGCTGCGCGTCGGCGACCTCCACGACAGCAGCATGGTGGGGCGGCGCATCGCGATGCTGGACGAGGTCACTTGCGCCAGTCCGGACTACCTCGCGCGGCACGGCATCCCGGAATCGCTGGCGGACCTCGAAGGCCACTTCGCCATCGGCTTCCTGTCATCGGCGACTGGCGGCACCCTGCCGCTGGAATTCGTGGACGGCGGCGAAATCCACCACGTCAACCTGCCCTCCGTCGTAACGGTCGCCGGTGCGGAAACGAACACCATGCTGGTACGCCTCGGCCTCGGCCTCACCCAGGTGCCGCGTTACCACGTGGCTGCGGACCTGGCCGACGGGACGCTGGTGGAGGTGCTGCCGCACCTGCCTCCGACACCGTCACCGGTGTCGTTGCTCTATCCGCACAGCCGCCAGCTGTCGCCGCGCGTGCGGGTGTTCATCGACTGGGTCGGCGAAACCTTCCGGGCCCGGGCAGGCGAAGGCGTGACGATGTCCTGAGGCTTCAGTTCTTGAGGGGAACCGTCTCGAAACCGCCCTGCGGCGTCGTATTCGCCGGCGGCGGAGGCGGATTGTTGCCGCGCACCGGTGCGACGTTGCGGCTTCCACAGCTGTAGGCGCCCCACTCCTGGGAGCCGTCGCTGGGTTCGCCCAGGGGCTTCACCGTGTCGGCGCCCATCTTCGCGGCTTCGTTGCGCGCCATCACTTCCAGCTCGTCGCGCACCTTCAGGTCGTTGCGGTCCACCGGACCGACGCGGTTCATCACCGACACGGTGACCTTGCCCTGCTCGCGGCAGCTGCCGACGTCGCCATTCCATGCCGTGCGCACGTTCCGCGCCGAATCGTCGAGCTTGATGCCCCAGTCGCAACCGGTAAGGACGAGCGGAAGGAGGATCAGGAGGGTCTTGCGCATGGGTGGCTCCGGGGGAACAGTCGGTGCCTATGCTAGCCGGATGTCGGTGGAGGCGCGATCTACGACCGCGCCTCCACCCCACTCACTTCCTGGAGGCGGTCTTCACCGGCTTGCCATCGGCATCCACCACGTGCACCTCGCCGAGGTTCAGCGCGCGGATGGGCGCTTCGATCTTGCGCAGGTCGCCCACGATCACCCAGGTGAGCGCATCCGGATGGATGACTTCGGCAAGCGCACCCTCGGCGGCCTTGCGGTCGACGGCTTCGATGCGCGGCTTCAGCGTCTGCACGTAGTCGTCGGGCCGGTCGTACACGACGATGCCCATCATGGCGCCGAGCACGGCGCTGGTGGTCTCGAAGCTTCCCGGCAGCGCGCGCACCCGCTGGGCGCGGATCTTCGCGATCTCGTCGTCCGTCAGCGGCTTCGCGCCGACGACGCCCTTCGCTTCCTTGAGGATTTCCGCAGCGGATTCCGCCGTCTTGTCGGTCTGCACCGGTGCATAGATGAGCATCGGCCGCTGGCCCTGCGCATCCGACAGCATGCTGCCGGCACCATAGGCCCAACGCTTCTCCTCGCGCAGGTTCATGTTGAGGCGCGAGGTGAAGGTGCCGCCGAAGGCGCCGTTGGCGATGCCGAGGTCGAGCGCGTTCTTCGCCTTGGTCGACGGTGCGACCAGACCGGCGAGGATGAGCGACTGCGGCGCGTCGGTGCGGTTGATGAGGAACACGCGGGGCTTCGCCTGGATGGCGACCTTGCCGACGTTCTTTTTCGGCACCGGGGTGGCCGGCGGCGTCCAGTCACCGAACACCGCGTCGAGCTGCGGCAGGATGGCCGCCAGCGTGGTGTCGCCCGCGACGAGGATGCGCATGTTGTCCGGACGCAGGTAGTCGCGCTGGAAGGCCTTCAGGTCGTCGGCCTTCAGCGAGGCGATGGCTTCCTCGGTGCCGCTGCCCGTGAACGGAATGCCATAGGCATGGTTGCGGCCATAGAGCAGCGGCGGCAGGGTGCGCAGCGCGAGGCCGGTGGGCTCGGTCTTCTCCTGCGCGATGCCGGCCAACCACTGGCCGCGGATCCGTTCGATGTCCTCCGTCTTGAACGCCGGGTTGCGCACGATGTCGGCGAAGAGGTCCAGCGAGGGCTTCAGTTCCGCGTTAAGCGCGTCGAGGCCGACGGCGCAGGTATCCAGCGAGCAGTTCGCGTTGACGAAGGCACCGAGGCGTTCCTTGCGCCGCGCCACCTCGACGGAGTCGAGCGACTTCGTGCTTTCCTCGAGCAGCGTGGAGGTGAAGCTGGCCGTGCCGAGCTTCCGGCCCTGGTCCGCGGCGTAGCCCGCGTCAAACAGCAGCTGCACCTGCGTGACCGGTATCGTATGGCGCTCGGCCAGCACGACTTCCACGCCGTTCTTCAGCTTGCCGCGCTGCAAGGCCGGGAAGACGAGGTTGGGGAAGCTGTCGACGGAGGGGACGCCCTTGGAACGGTCGACCTCCGACTTCGTCACCGTGTAACTGGCCGGCTTGGGCAGCACCGCCGCCGGCTTCTTGCCGGACGCACCCAGGCCCACGACCGCCTTGTCTTCGGCAGCCGGATCGAAGCCCGGGCCGGCCGGGAGCACGGTCAGCGTGTAATCGCCCTTGGCGAGCCAGGTCTTCGACACCGCCAGCACGGAGGCGACGGTCGCGGCCTGCGCGCGCGCAAGGTCCTTCTTGTACGCGCCGGGATCGTTCCGGTACACCTGGCCCGCGGCGAGGATCGCGGCCTTGCCGGAACCGCCGACCTTCTCCAGGCCGCGAATGAAGCCCGCGCTGTTGACGACCTTGGCGCGCGCCAGTTCGTCCTCGGTCGGACCCTTCGCGAGGAAGTCCTTCCACACGTCGGCGATGGCGGCTTCGACCTTCGCGGGATCGACGCCGTTCTTGACGTCGACGCTCAGCTGCACCTGGCTGGCGAGGGCGAACGGCGAGATGCCCACGCTCACGTCGTCGGCAAGCTTGTCCTGGTAGACGAGGCGCTGGTAAAGGCGCGACGTCTTGCCGCCGCCGAGCACGGTCGTCGCGAGGTCGAGCTGGATGGCGTCGTCGCTGCCCAGCTGCGGCACCACCCAGGTGCGCACGATGCGCGTCTGCGCGACCTGGTCGTGCTGCGTGCCGCGGGTGGAGGTCTGTAGCGGGGTGATCCAGGGCTGCTGGCGCGGCACGGGTGGGCCCGCGGGGATATCACCGAAATATTTCTCGGCCTTGGCCTTCGCCTGCGCGACGGTGATGTCGCCGGCAAGCACCAGCGTGGTGTTGGCTGCGCCGTAGTAATCGTGGAACCACTTCTTGACGTCGTTGAGGGACGCCGCGTCGAGGTCCGCCATCGAGCCGATGGTGTCGTGGTGGTACGGATGGTCGGCCGGGTAGGTGTTGAGCAGGATGTTCTCGTCCACGCGGCCATATGGACGGTTCTCGTCCTGGCGCTTCTCGTTCTGCACCACGCCGCGCTGGGTGTCGAGCTCCTTCTGGCCGATGGCGCCGAGCAGGTGGCCCATGCGGTCGGATTCCATCCACAGCGCCATGTCGAGCGCCGTGGTGGGCACCGTTTCGAAGTAGTTGGTGCGGTCGAACCACGTGGTGCCGTTCATGTCCGTGGCGCCCGCCCGTTCGAACGGCTGGAAGTAGGTGCCCTTGCGGTTCTCCGAGCCGGAGAACATCAGGTGCTCGAAGAGGTGCGCGAAGCCCGTCTTGCCGGCCGGTTCGTCGGCCGAACCGACGTGGTACCAGATGCTGACCGCGACGACGGGTGCCTTGTGGTCCTCATGGACCACCACGGTGAGCCCATTCGGAAGTTCGAAGCGGGTGTAGGGAATATCGGGAATGGCGTCGGACGAAGCGGGGGTGGCGGACGCGGCGCCAACCAGGGACAGCAGCCCTGCGACGAGCAGGGCGTAGCTCTTCTTCATGTACGGCTCCTCAGGGCCTTCGTGGCCTCGAAACTCCCGCGACGTTAGCCCGCGCCGTCCTGCGAGCGCAATGAGGTTCCCGTTCCGGCGGACAAGGTGTCCGCCACCGGGCAAGCGCAGTGTCCGCTCGGCGGCGGTCAGTGTCCGCGGACACCAAAGCTGGCTGGCCCGCATGACAAACCTCATGAAATTCAGCTGATTGCAGGCCCTCGAAGGCTGGCACGGCGTTTGCGTTACTAGTCATGCCAAGCCGGTGGGCACGTCCATCCGGCACCCAGCGTGGAGAACGCCATGAAGTACGAAATGCTGATGCTCCGCAGCCTGCTGGTCACCTCGATGCTGATCTGCGGCCTGACCCTCGGCCTGATGTTCTGACCGATCTGCAAGAAACACGATGCCAGGAAACCACACCATGAAACACGAACTCCTGATGCTGCGCAGCCTGCTGGTGGCCTCGCTGCTGGTCTGCGGCCTGATCCTCGGCAACATGCTCACCTACGCCGGCGAGCCCATCCAACTGGCCAACCTGGGTGCCGCGAGCACGGGCGCCACGGCCACGGTCTGCGCCCTGCCGCCGGACGGCGTCGTCTGCCCGTTCTCGGCCTCATAATGGGCGCATGCCCCACGTCATCCTGTTCCGACCTGAGATTCCGCCCAATACGGGCAACGTGATCCGCCTTTGCGCCAATACCGGCGCGGATTTGCACCTCGTGCGACCGCTTGGCTTCGAGCTGGACGACACCCGTCTGCGCCGCGCCGGACTGGATTACCACGAGTTTGCCCGCGTCGCCGTCCACGACGACTTGGATGCCTGCCTCACCGCGATCGGCCGCCCGCGCGTCTTCGCGTTCTCGACCCGGGGCCGGCGACTGCATACGGACGTGGCCTTCGAGGCAAACGACGCCCTGCTGTTCGGTTGCGAAACCGCTGGCCTGCCCGACGAGGTGATCGACGGCATCCCGGAAGCGCAGCGCATCCGTCTGCCCATGCGACCCGGGAACCGCAGCCTCAACCTCTCCAACGCGGTGGCCGTGGCGGTATTCGAGGCCTGGCGGCAGGCCGGCTTCGACGGCGCGGCCTGAGGCCAAGCTACAATCCGGGGCATGACCCCCGATCGCTCCGCGGCCGAGACCGGCCCCAACCGTTTCCTGCCCCGTCCGCTGCGTGTCCTTGCCGGACGCGCCATGGAAACCGCGCTCAACCGCGCCGTCGACCTCGACCCGGATACGCGCGCACGCCTCGACGCCCTCGACGGACGCAGCGTCCAGGTCTTCCTGGACGGTCCGGCGCTCGCCATCCGCATCTCGGTCGAGAAGGGCCGGCTCCGCGTCGGCCCGCCCGAGGAAGGCGGCAGCCTCCGCGTGAATGCCTCGCCCGGCAGCCTGCTCGCCATGGCCCTGCGCCGCGACGACAACGGAGTGGCGCCCGGGAAGGTGGAGATCGCCGGCGATGCGGAACTGGCGCGCCGTCTCGAGAAGCTGGCGCGACAGTACGCGCCCGACGTCGAGGAAGCGTTCGCGAAAACCTTCGGCGATGTCATCGGCGTACCGCTGGCGAAGGCCCTGCGCGAGGCCCTTGGGCATGCGCGGGAATCGTTCTCGCACCTCACCGAAGACGCCGCCGACTGGCTGCGCGACGAAGGCCGGGTAGCCGTGGCCCCGGGCGAGATGGACGGCTTCCTCGACGGTGTCGACGCGGTTCGCGAACGCACCGAGCGTGCGGAGGCCCGGTTGGCCCGGCTTGAGCGCACCCTGAAGGAGCGCGGCGCATGACGCCGCTGCGCCTCGCCCCGCGCCTGCTGCGCGTGGCCGCCGTACTGCTCAAGTACCAGCTCGACGAACTCGTGGAAGGCGCCCACCTGTTCCGCCCGCTGAAGCTGATGCGTCCGCTGTTTCCTTCCGCGTCCGCCGAGGTAGGCGCGCTGCCGCGTGGAGCCCGCCTGCGTCTCGCGCTTACCGAGCTCGGCCCCATCTTCGTCAAGGCCGGGCAGGTGCTGTCGACGCGCCGCGATCTCGTGCCCGCCGACGTGGCCGACGAACTGGCGCTGCTGCAGGACCAGGTGCCCGCGTTCTCCGGCAGCGAGGCGCGCGCCATCGTCGAGCGCGAGCTGCGCGCGCCGGTCGGCACGCTTTACGCCTCTTTCGACGAGACGGCGCTGGCTTCCGCATCCATCGCCCAGGTGCATGCGGCGACCTTGCACGACGGCCGCGAAGTCGTGGTCAAGGTGCTGCGCCCGGGCATCGACAAGCGGATCGCGCGCGACATCGACCTCCTGCACGCGCTGGGCCAGCTCGCCCAGCGCTGGCACCCGAACGCGGACAAGATCCGTCCGCTCGAGGTGGTCGCCGAAGTCGAGAAGATGCTCTCCAACGAGCTCGACCTGCAGCGCGAAGGCGCAAGCGCCAGCCTGCTCCGGCGCAACTTCGCCAGTGGCATCGACCTCTACGTGCCGGAAGTGCATTGGGACTTCAGCACCGAACGCGTGCTGACCCTGGAGCGCGTGCGCGGCGTGAGCGCCGACGACATCGCCGCGATCGACGCCGCCGGCCTCGACCGCAAGCAGCTCGCCGAGAAAGGCGTACGGTTGTTTTACGAGCAGGTGTTCCGCGACAACTTCTTCCACGCCGATGCGCACCCCGGGAACATATGGGTCGACACGTCGCGCGTGGACGAGCCGCGTTTCATCGCGCTCGATTTCGGCATCATGGGCTCGCTGCCGGAAGCCGACCAGTACTGGCTGGCCGAGAACTTCATCGCCCTGTTCGAGCGCGACTACGCGCGCATCGCACAGTTGCACGTGGCCGCGGGCTGGATGCCGTCGACGATCCGCCTGGACGAACTCGAAGCCGCGGTGCGCACCGTGTGCGAGCCTTACTTCACCCGTCCGCTCGCGCAGATCTCCATCGCCGAACTGGTGATGAAGCTGTTCCAGACCGCGCGCCGCTTCGAACTGACCCTGCAGCCGCAGCTGATCCTGTTGCAGAAGACCCTGCTCAACATCGAAGGCGTCGGCCGCATGCTCGATCCGGACATCGACATCTGGGCGGTAGCGCATCCGGTGCTGCGGCGGATCCTGCGCGAGCGCTACAGCCTGCGAGCCACGCTGCGCGATGTGCGCCGCCGCCTGCCGGAATGGATCCACACCGCGCCGCGCGTGCCGGAGCTCGTGCGCGACGCGCTGCAACAGGTCGCCAGCGGCCGCCAGGTGCAGATTGCCGATCCGCTCGCGCTCGCACTGTTGCGCGAAGACGCGCGGCGGATGCGCCGGCTGGTCGCGTGCGGACTGCTCGGCGCGACCTTGCTGGTTTCCGCCGCCCTGATCGGCACGCTGGCCCCGCAGGCGGCCTGGCCCGCGGCGGGCGTCGCCGTGGCAGGGCTGCTGGCCTTCGTCGCCGGCTGGCCGCGCCGCGCTCCCTGACCCGTGCTCGAGATCCTTTACCAGGACGGCGACATCGTCGCCGTCAACAAGCCCGCGAACCTCGCCGTGCACCGGTCGAAGTTCGTCGGCCCGGACGATGCGTTCCTCATCGACCTCCTGCGCGAGCAGGTCGATGGGCGCCTGCACCTCGCCCACCGGCTCGATCGTGCCACCTCCGGCGTGCTCCTCGTCGCGCGCTCGCCGGAGATTGCGGCACAGCTCGGCGAGCAGTTCATGGGACGCAGCGTGAGCAAGCGTTATCTCGCGGTGGTGCGAGGATGGCCTGAACCCGCCGAAGGCACGGTGGATTATCCCCTGCCCGGCTCGCGCGACACCGGCCCGAAGAAGGATGCGAGCACCGACTACCGGCGCCTGGCCACGGTCGAAGTGGATATTCCGCTCGGGCGTTACGAGAAGCAGCGCTATGCCCTCGTGGCCGCCGAACCGAAGACGGGCCGGTTCCGCCAGATCCGCAAGCATTTCGCGCACATCCACCACCCGATCGTCGGCGACAGCCAGCACGGTCGCGGTGACCACAACCGCCTGTTCAAGCAGCACTTCGCCTCGCACCGCCTGCTGCTGCACGCGGCGTCGCTGTCGTTCGCGCATCCGCGCGACGGGCATGCCATGACAGTGACGGCCGGGCTCGACGAGACCTGGGAGCGGCTACTGGCGCGCTTCGGCTGGGCCGGGGCATGGACGGCATGGGCAGACAGCCCGGGCTGCTAGAATCCGCGACGCCATGCTTATCGTGACCCGCTCCATCGCCATTCCGGACGCCGAACTGATCGAACGCTTCACGCGCGCCGACGGCCCCGGTGGCCAGCACGTCAACCGCACGGAAAGTGCTGTCGAGCTGCGCTTCGACGTGGCCGGTTCACCCTCGCTGCCCGACGAGGTGCGCGCACGCATCCTCGCCCGCCGCGATCGCCGCATGACCGATGCCGGCATGCTGGTCATCCAGGCGCGCCGCTTCCGCGACCAGGCGCGAAACCGCGAAGATGCGCGCGAACGGCTCGCCGAGATCCTCCGCGAAGGCACCGTCGTCGCGAAGAAGCGCGTGGCCACGAAGCCCACGCGGGCGTCGAAGGAGCGCCGCCTCGAAGGCAAGGCGCAGCGGTCGCAGACGAAGAAGACGCGCTCGCGCGACTGGAGCCGCGAGTGAGCGCGGTCGTGCCGACCCTCCCATCGAACGCACCGGCGCTCCCGGATTCCTGGTGGAAGCGTTTCTGCCGCTGGGCGATCGGGCTCAGCGGATGGCGCATCGTCGGCGAACTGCCGAACCTGCCGAAGCTGATCCTGATCGGTGCGCCGCATTCGTCTTACTGGGACGGCGTATGGGGGCTGCTGATGAAGTCGGCCCTCGGCCTCGATCTCGGCGTGATGATCAAGCGCGAGGTCTTCAGCGGCCCTTATGGCCCGGCCGTCCGGCGCCTCGGCATGATTCCGATCGACCGCTCCGCGGCCACCAATGTGGTCGACCAGATGGTGGCGCGCTTCGCCAGCCACGAGAAGATGTGGCTCGGCATCACGCCGGAGGGCACGCGCAAGCCGGTGAAGCAGTGGAAATCGGGTTTCCTGCGCATCGCGCGTGCCTCCGGCGTGCCGATCCAGCCGATCTTCATCGACTATCCGACGAAAACCTTCACCGTCGGCCCTCTCGTGGAAGCCACCGACGATACCGATGCCGACATGGCGCGCATACGTGCGATGTTCGCGGGTTATCGCGGCAAGCATCGCGATGCGTGACGCTGGCGCCGTCAGCGCTCGGAATGCCCTGGCTCGTCATAATCGCGATGCGTCAGCAAGCCGGGGCGGATCAGATCGATGAATGCGCGCGCTTCAGGGCTCAGGAACTTGCCTTTGCGCATGACCACGCCATAGCTGCGCTGTGGGAAGTAGCGGCGCAGGTTGCGCACGACGAGGCGTTCCTTGTCCGCTTCGGTGATGCAGATGCCGGTGACGATGGAAATGCCCAGGCCCATGGCGACGTACTGCTTGATGACATCCCATCCGCCGACTTCGATCGCCACCGTGTATGGCACGTGTCGCTGCTGGAAAACCATGTCGACGAGGCGGAACGTGGTAAGGCGCTGCGGCGGAAGGATGAGCCCGTAAGGCGACAGGTCTTCGAGACGGATGTCGTCCTTCGCGGCGAGCGGATGCCCGGGCGGCATGATGAGCATCGGGTCGTAGTGGTAGACCGGTGCCCAGGCGATGTCCTGTGGCACATCGAGCATCGAGCCGATCGCGATGTCGGCTTCGTCCGCACGTAACAGCGCCAGGCCGTCCTTGCCCGTGACGTTGGCCAGTTGCAGGTGCACCGACGGATAGCGCTCGCGGTAAGCCTTCACCAGATCGGGCAGCAGGTACTGGATCGTCGACGCTCCCGCGGCGACGGTCAGTTTTCCCGCCTGGCTTCCGCGGGTCCTGGCCTGGAACGCCTTGTCGAGGTTTTCGAAGCCTTCCACGAGAGGCCGTGCGATCTCGTACAACGCCTCGCCGGCGTCCGTGAGCGTCACGCGCCGGCGGGTCCGTTCGAGCAGGGGAGTGCCCAGCTCCCGCTCAAGCGCCTTGAGCTGCAGGCTTACAGACGGTTGCGAAAGAAAGAGCGCCTCAGAGGCACGGCTGAGCGTGCCGAGGCGGGTGATATAGACGAAGGCGCGCAGCTGCTTGAGACGGTTGCCCTTGTAGTAGAAGCGGCCGCTTTCGCCTTCGGCTGGGTCGAGAACGGCGCGTCTGGGGGCCGGTCCAGGGCGGCGGGACGTCGGGTTCAGCTTCCGTCGCACGGATTTACCTCTGTCCATTCAATAAGTTACAACATTGTTTAACGTTGTTAAACGTTATCTTTGAAACATATGCTTTGTCAAAAGCATAGCTCCGGTCCTAGCGTGGAAACCATACCCGCACCGGAGCACGTTCCATGGCAGTTCCCCAGAGCGCGATGAATCCACTGGCCGGCGTCCGTTTCGGCCGCGACGGCGACGACTACCGAGACATCCTGAGCCCGCCAGCCGTGGCCCTCGTTGCCGATCTCCACCGCCGCTTCGACGCCCGCCGCCGTGCCCTCCTTGCCGAACGGGTCGCCCGCCAGCAGCGCTACGACGCTGGCGGACTGCCCGACTTCCGTCCCGATACCGCCGCGATACGCAGCGGCGACTGGGTCGTGGCGCCGATTCCGGTGGCATTGCACGACCGCCGCGTGGAGATCACCGGCCCGGTCGAACGCAAGATGATCATCAACGCGCTGAATTCCGGCGCGAAGGTGTTCATGGCCGACTTCGAGGACTCGAGTGCGCCCACCTGGGCCAACCAGATGGACGGCCAGCGCAACCTGCGCGATGCCGTGGACGGGACCATCGAATTCACCAGCGCCGAGGGCAAGGTGTATCGCGTGGGCGCGAATCCCGCGGTACTCGTCGTCCGTCCGCGCGGGTGGCACCTGCCCGAGCGCCATGCCGAGGTCGATGGCGAGGTCGTGGCGGGTGCATTGGTCGACTTCGGCCTGTTCGCTTTCCACAACGCCAGGGCGCTGCACGAGCGCGATCGCGGCCCGTACTTCTACCTCCCCAAGCTGCAGAGCATGGAAGAGGCCGCGCTGTGGAATGACGTCATGTCTCACGCCGAGACCTCACTCGGTCTGCCCCACGGCACGATGAAGGCGACCGTACTCATCGAGACCTTGCCGGCGGCGTTCCAGATGCACGAGATCCTGCATGCGTTGCGCGATCGCGTCGTCGGCCTCAATTGCGGCCGCTGGGATTACATCTTTTCCTACCTGAAGACCTTCCGGGCGCACCCCGATCGTCTGCTTCCGGAGCGCGGACAGGTCGCGATGAGCGTGCCCTTCCTCAAGGCTTATTCGGAACTGCTGATCCAGACCTGCCATCGACGCGGCGCGTTCGCGATGGGCGGGATGGCCGCACAGATTCCGATCAAGGGCGACGACGGGGCCAACGAAGCAGCGATGGCCAAGGTCCGCGCCGACAAGCTGCGCGAAGTCACTGCCGGTCACGACGGCACGTGGGTCGCCCATCCGGCGCTCGTACCCGTGGCGCAGGCGATCTTCGACGAGCATATGCCGACGCCGAACCAGCTGCACGTGTTGCGCGAAGACGTGGAGATGTCGCGCGACGCGTTGATCGCGCCGGCCATTGGCACGATCACGCGGCAGGGTTTCGACAACAACGTCGAAGTCTGTCTGCGCTATACGGCCGCCTGGCTCGACGGCCTCGGCTGCGTGCCGATCCATCACCTGATGGAGGATGCCGCCACGGCGGAAATCGCGCGCGCCCAGCTATGGCAATGGCTGCACCACGGCCCGCTGGAATTCAGCGACCACGCGGAGGTGAACTTCGCCTTGTTCGACCATGCCCTCGCTGCGCACTGCCACCGCCTGCGCGACAGCGGCAACCCGGGTGCGCGGCGCGCCGACGAGGCGGCCGCGCTCATCCATGCACTCACGCACGCCGACGAGCTGCGCGATTTCCTCACCCTGCCCGCTTACGAGCACCTGTCCTGATCCCGGGAGCCAAGACGATGAAGACGCATACCGCCGAACAGATCGCGCTGGACTGGAAGAATAACGAACGCTGGAAGGGTATCCAGCGTCCCTACACTGCGGAGGACGTACTGCGCCTGCGCGGTTCCGTCCAGGTCGAATACACGCTCGCGCGCCGCGGAGCGGAGCGGCTGTGGCGCTCGCTCCACGACAAGCCGTACATCAATGCGCTGGGCGCGCTCACGGGCAACCAGGCGATGCAGCAGGTGAAGGCCGGCCTGCAGGCGATCTACCTGTCCGGCTGGCAGGTCGCCGCCGACGCGAACACCGCCGGCACGATGTACCCGGACCAGTCGCTGTATCCCGTGGATTCGGTGCCGAACGTGGTGCGCAGGATCAACAAGACCTTGCTGCGCGCGGACCAGATCCACCACGCCGAAGGCAAGGACAGCATCGACTGGCTCGTGCCGATCGTGGCGGACGCGGAAGCGGGTTTCGGCGGCGTGCTCAACGCGTACGAACTGATGGCGCACATGATCGAAGCGGGCGCTGCCGGCGTGCACTTCGAAGACCAGCTCGCCAGCGCGAAGAAGTGCGGCCATATGGGCGGCAAGGTGCTGGTGCCCACCCAGGAAGCGGTGCAGAAACTCGTGGCCGCGCGGCTCGCCGCCGACGTCGCCGGCGTGCCGACCTTGATCGTTGCGCGGACCGATGCGATGGGTGCGGGGCTGGTCACCTCCGACATCGACGACCACGACAAGCCGTTCCTCACCGGCAGGCGCACGGTCGAAGGCTTCCATGAGTCGCGCCAGGGCATCGAGCAGGCCATCGCGCGCGGTCTTGCCTATGCGCCGTATGCCGATCTGATCTGGTGCGAAACCGCGACGCCGGACATGGAGCAGGCACAGCGCTTCGCCGCAGCGATCCACGCCGAATACCCGGGCAAGAAGCTCGCTTACAACTGCTCGCCGAGCTTCAACTGGAAGAAGAACCTGGACGAGAAGGGCATCGCGGAATTCCAGACGCGGCTGGGCGAGATGGGCTACGCATTCCAGTTCATCACCCTGGCCGGCTTCCACGCGCTCAACTACGCCATGTTCCAGCTGGCCCGCGGCTACCGCGACCGCCAGATGGCAGCGTACGTGGAACTGCAGGAAGCGGAGTTCGCGGCGGAGAAGGACGGCTACACCGCCGCGAAGCACCAGCGCGAGGTCGGTACCGGGTACTTCGACACCGTGAACCAGGTGATCGCCGGCTCGCTGAGTTCGCTCTCGGCCCTGAGCGGCTCCACCGAGGAGCAGCAGTTCCGTCCCGCCTCGGCGGCATGAGCCCCTTGGCGGATCCCACAGGCTCGCACAGGAAAAATCGGCCAGCGCCATGGAAGGCGGGCCGATGCGCGGGAATGGGTGAAGCGCCGCTGGAAGAAGGCCGGGCCCCGGTGCTGGAGCGGGGGGAGGGAGGGGTATCCAGCACCGGAGCGGGGCGGGCAGCCCATTAAGAGAACTGCCTGGTACAGAATTCTCCGCCCACCCCCTCTATTTGTCAACTACTCAGTACATGAAATAAGTATTAACTCTGACGAGTGCCTCGTTTCGCCTCAGTGGTGCCGGCCGAGTCTGCAAAGAGGCAAAGCAGCCGCGGCGGGGAACGTTTGCCTGCTTGCGCCAGTAAAAGGGATCAGGCTCTTGGCATGCAATGCATCGTGGCGACTGCTTCCGCCTCCACCCCGTCCGCATCGATGAAGGTCACGTTCCATTTGATCGTCATCTGCTTCCGGGAAGAGCAACTGTGCGTGATCGTCAGCGGAGAGCCAGGATCTTTGAACCGCCCCATGATCCGTTGGCACATGATATCTGGCGGGCATGCGGACACGCTGGACTCATACCTGATGGGAAATCGCGGGTATCCAACGAAAACTACTTCAGCATCGCTAGTTGCTCCGGAGATCACGGTGACCTCGGGATAGGTCGCGCCGAACTGCTGACAACCGTTACCTTCCTTGAACATGCGATACGCCTTCTCAAGCCCTCTCGTTGTGAGCTCTTGAAAAACATAATTCCGAATGGCCGATGCATCGTCCTTGTTCGTGTGAAAACCGAGCTCTGCAATAATGCTCGGCATATTCGCAAGACGGTTCTCTCCGTGATTGAATCTCGAACTCTCCATTGCTATTGGAAAGCTCGCATAAAACGCGTTCGAACTGAGGCTCTCCTTCATGTAGCAAAGCGCCAGATCCCCGAATCGCTTACTCTCGACGCTCTTCGGGTGATGATATACGCGTATCCCGCGTACTGAAGGCCTGTCATCTGCATTCGTATGCAGATGAATAACCGCATCTGCCTCCAGATGGTTCGCATACAATGGACGGCTCCTAGTGTCTTGGTCCTTTTCCCCTAGACCCTCCTCACTCGGCCGCTCTCCGACGCTATTCCACAAGGATACTGACTCGGGCAACACGGCCTTGATGTGATAGCGCGCCGCCATCGACGACCAAGGCATCCCACTCTCGCCATGCCTCAGAATCTCCGACGATCGCGCCAGGAAAACCTCCGCGTTGCTTCTATCGCGCAGGTTTTACCCAGATTGCGTGCAAACGCTGGGGTGACAAAATCCTCGATGACCGAGTTGACCGATTCGCGTTGAGCACGCCAGTCCTTGTACTTGGAGTTGTAGTAAACACCATGGCCTGCAGCGACGAGCACTTTGGTGTTACGCAAATCCCTCCTGAATCTGCGAGAAGCTTTTGGGCTAGCTTTCGGCACAACACGATCCGCAGGCCCGCGCTCCTCTGGAAAGTAGTCGAAGATATCCTTGCCATCGAACCATATATCGACTTTATAGATGGGCGTTGGCTTCTCTGCCTCATAAAGAATGGACGCAATATCATTCACCCGCTCCTCGAAACTCAACGTGTAACGACTGGGCAGGTACGCCTTACCCAGGTCGATATTGATCGTATCGCCCTCTTGGCTGTACCAGACCCTGGGTACGATCGTCGGCTGCTGGCCCGGAAGGCGATCCTGCTTTGCGAGGTGCTCCTGAACCAGCGCGGTCAGTACCGGTTCGAGTTCCATGCGCTCTCCGATCGGTGCCCGCGGTGACCCCGAGGGCACCGTGGCAGGCCGTAGCCGGTTGGCATCGGCAGGGACATTAGTGGCCATCGCGTTCGCCATGAAACCGGCGCAAAGCACCCATACGAGACGTCGTCCGATCGTTGTTCGTGATTTTTCCATTGGAGCCTCCGAGTTCGAATCGCAGAATGCACCAGGGCTCTGGCGCTTGCTGCTGTTCAAGACTCGTTACTTCAATGCGAAGGGCGTATCGGTCGTCGCCCAACACTATTCGTAAGCCATGCTCGCAGGATCTACTTGCATGGTGCCATCGCTATGCGCTCAGGCAAGACAGTCGTGACTTCGTGGATTTTGTGCCGGGGCCCACGCGATCCTGCAGTCCACGTTCGTCAGGGAAATATTCGAAGATGTCTTTTCCATCGAACCAGACATTGACCTTGGAAATTTCCGTCGGCTTTTTTGTGTAGTAAAGAAAATCGACGATAGCGTTGACATGCTCCTCGAACGTCATCGTGTAGTGGGTAGGCAAATATCCCCTGCCCAGATCAATGTTGATCGCATCGCCCTTTTCGCCGTACCAGACTTTGGCGACGACAGTCGCTTGCTGACCCGGAAGACGCTCTTCCCTGGCTAGATGATCCTGTACGAGCGCCGTCAATATCGGCTCAAACTCCATGCGCTTTTCGATGGGAGCCTTGGGAGATTCGTCAGCCTGTGCACAGATGGCACGCGCGCTCTCCGCGGCTGACACATTCACAACAGGTGATCCGACCATGAAGCCGGCGAAAAGGAACCAGATGAATGGATGCCTGCGCGAGTTTCGTGACCTTTCCATTGAAGCTTCCGAGTCGAATGGCAGGGCGCCCAAGGACGGTCGCTTGCTGCCGTTCAAGACTCTTCACTTCAATGCCGAAAGCGTACTGGCCGCCGTCCAGCGTTACTCGTAAGAAATGTTCGTGGATTCGAGTTGGGCGATAGCGCTCCTCACCTCAGGCCGCCCGGCCCAACGACCCGCCGCCATCGACGAACAGCGTCTGTCCCGTCACGAAGCTCGCGCCTTCCGAGACGAAGAACCGCACGGCGGCGGCGATCTCTTCCGGGTTGCCCACGCGTCCCATCGGGATGTCCCGGACGAACTCCGCCTCCGCGTCGCTACCGACGGGCGCATTGCTGCGGAACAGTTCGGTGGCGATGGGGCCGGGGGCGACCGAATTCACCGTGATGCCGTTCCCGGCAAACTCCAGCGCCCAGTTTCGGGTAAGGCAATCGAGGGCCGCCTTGGTCGCGGCATAAGCGGAGCGCCTGCGCCGGCCCAGGACGGTGAGGCTCGAGATGTTCACGACGCGGCCCCAGCCCTTCGCCAGCATGTTCGGCAAAGCCGCCTGCACCGCATGAATGGCGCCGTGCAGGTTCAGGCGAAGCATGTGGTCGAGATCGCCGACGTCGATCTTCCCCGGCTCCTGCATCCGCGCCGTACCGGCGTTGTTGATCACGCCATCGATCGCATACCTGCGGGCCAGTTCCTCGAAACCGGCACGCGCCGCTTCGCTGTCGCTCAGGTCCACCGAATGGAGTTCACCCGGAAACCCGGGATCGTTGCCACGCGCCACGCCGACGACGAGATGACCGGCCTCCGCAAGCTGTTCGGAGATCGCCCGGCCGATGCCCTTGCTTGCGCCGGTGACGAGGAAGGTTCGTTGAATGCTCACGTTGTTGTCCTACGAGAAGTGTTCGGGAATGGAATGCCCGCCGACGCGAGTCCTTCACGTACCGCATCGGTCAGTAACTTGCGGTCGCTGCGGACGCGCGCCAGCACGCGGATGCCAAGCAGGAGCGCAAGCAGGTGCCTGGAGGAACGCGCGGGGGAGACATCGGTGGCGATTTCGCCCGCACGCCTTGCGTTCGCGAGGTGCCGTTCGAAGAAGGACTCGATGCTCGACAACTCGCTGGCTATGGCCTCGCTTAACTTCGTATCTTCCGGAGAGGACTCGAGCGCCGAGTTGACGAGCAGACAGCCGCGCCGTTCGGGATCGCCGACGCTCCGCTCGACGATGTCTGCGAAGAATCCGCGGATGGCCGCCGAAGGGGAGTCCGAGAGATCGAAGTGTTCGATCCGCGCGCGGAGCGTCGCGGAGAGGTAATGATCCAGCGCCCGGTGGAACAGCTCGCGCTTGTCCCCGAAGGCCGCGTAGATGCTGGACGCGTTCAGCCCGGTGCAGGCCGAGAGGTCGCGGGTGGACGCGCCCTCGTAGCCCTTGGACCAGAAGACGTCCGCCGCTGCGGCCAGCACCTTGGATTCATCGTATGCGCGTGGACGTGCCATGCCGGCCTCCCGAGAAATTATGTATCGATTGCTCCATAACAGTCATTATGGAGCGCTTGATACACAACTTCAAGTCACGGCTCAGAACCTCCGGTAATGCAACGCCTCCGCCAGATGCCCCTGCTCCACACACCCGGTACCACCGTCGAGGTCGGCGATGGTCCGCGCCACGCGCAGGATGCGGTGGTATGCGCGCGCGGATGCACCGAGCTTCTCGACCGCTGCCTGCAGCCACTCGCGCTCGGCCAACGGGAGCGCGCAGTCACGCTCGAGGTTGACCACGCTCAGCTCGGCGTTTGCCTGTCCCGCACGGAGTAACGCCTTTTCGCGCGCGGCGATCACGCGCGCCCGCACGGCGGCGCTGTCGTCGTCGTGCAGTCCGCGCGCTGCCGAGAGCTCAGCGATCGGAACGCGCGGCACTTCGACGCACAAGTCGATGCGGTCGAGCAACGGCCCGGAGATGCGCGAGCGGTAGCGCTGCACCTGGTCGGGCGTGCAGCGGCATTCGTGCAGCGGATCGCCGGCGTATCCGCAGGGACACGGATTCATTGCCGCGACGAGCTGGAATTCCGCAGGAAAGGTGGATTGGCGGGCCGCCCGGGAGATCACGATCTGCCCGGATTCCAGCGGTTCGCGCAGTACTTCGAGCACGTGGCGGCTGAATTCGGGCAACTCGTCGAGGAACAACACGCCGTTGTGCGCCAGCGAGATCTCGCCGGGGCGTGGCGACGAACCGCCGCCGACGAGCGCGGCGGCCGAGGCCGTATGGTGTGGCGCGCGGAAGGGCCGGCGGCGCCAGCAGCCCGGGTCGATCTCTTCGCCCGAAAGCGAGCGGACGGCGCAGCTTTCCAGCGCTTCGGATTCCGTCATTGGCGGCAGGATGCCTGGCAGGCGTTCCGCCAGCATGGTCTTGCCGGTGCCCGGCGGTCCGATCAGGAGGAGGTGGTGCCCGCCCGCCGCAGCGATCTCGAGCGCGCGCCGGGCCTGGTACTGGCCGCGGATGTCCCGCATGTCCGGCCCGCAGGTCGGCATCGCCTGGAAATCGGCGGCTTCCGGGCCGGCGAGTTCGGCGTGCCCACTGAGCCAGGCGCAGACTTCGGCCAGGCTGCCAGCCAGGAGGACGTCACCTTCCCCGATCAAGGCCGCCTCGGCGGCGTTCGCACGCGGCACCACGATGCGGCGACCGCTCCGGCGGGCTCTGATGAGGGCCGGCAGGATGCCCGGCACGGCGCGCAACTCGCCCGAAAGGGCCAGCTCGCCCAGGAATTCGCAGTCGTCGAGGCGCTCGCGGGGCACCTGGGAACCCGCCACCAGGATGCCGAGGGCGATGGCGAGGTCGAAGCGGCCACCGTCCTTCGGGAGCTCCGCAGGAGCGAGGTTCACGGTGACCCGCCGGTTCGGGTATTCGAAGGCGGTATTCTGTATGGCGACGCGCACGCGATCGCGTGCCTCGCGCACCGCCGCTTCAGGCAGGCCCACGATGGAGGTGGAAGGGAGTCCGCCGGACAGGTGGACCTCGACGATCACCTGGGGCGCCGCGACACCTTCCTGCGCACGCGAAAGGGTGACGGCGAGGCTCATGGCAAGGCGTATCGTAACCGGTAACGGATATGGGCCGGCAGAGCACGCTCCCGATCCGGGCTGGATCCGCTCTGCATACGCACTCCCTTGCGCTCACTAGGAAAAAATAACCGCCCCCGACCGCTCTCGGGGTGAGGGTGACGGATCGGGGGCGGTCCCGGGACGTGCGGCCGTCCTTACTGGCCGCGTTGCGCCGCGCTGATTTCGAGATCGGCGAGGCGTTTTTCCAAAAGCTCGAGCCGTTCGCGCGTACGCGCAAGCACCTGGCTCTGAACATCGAATTCTTCGCGGGTTACGAGATCGAGGCGGCGTAGTCCCTGCGCCAGAATATCTTTGAAGTTGGCGTGCAGATCCTCACGCGCTTGCGCCAACCCTGGCGGAACCAACGATGCCAACCGCTGTGCGAGTTGATCGATACCCTGCACATCCATCTTGCGCACCTCGATGTCGTGAATGAATTTTAGGTGACTGGCTCGTCGGCGCTATAGGCCGACACCTACACGTAGTGTAGGGTTTTTCCTACAAGCCACCGTATGGAGACGACCCCGGACCCGGATGGCACAATGACCTCCCGCGCGGCGGCGGGTCGCGCACGAGGAGTGATATATGAAGCTGGTGGTCGCCATCATCAAGCCTTTCAAGCTGGACGACGTCCGCGAAGCCCTGGCCGAGGTGGGGGTCCAGGGGGTGACGGTGACGGAGGTAAAAGGGTTCGGCCGGCAGAAAGGCCACACCGAGCTGTACCGCGGGGCGGAGTACGTGGTCGACTTCCTGCCGAAGATCAAGCTGGAGGTGGCCGTGGCCGACGACCAGATCGAACGCGTGGTCGAGGCCATCCAGCAGGCGGCCCGCACCGGCAAGATCGGCGACGGCAAGATCTTCGTCAGCCCGCTCGAGCAGGTGATCCGCATCCGCACCGGCGAACTGGACAACGACGCCCTCTGAGCGAGGGCGCCGGGGCAGGCCTCAGGCCGCCTGCAGGGCCCGCTTGTATCGGCGGTGGTGCACGAGGATGCCGGCGTAATAGGCGAGGTAGTAGCCGATGGTAAGCCCGACGATCGCCATCGTCAGCGGGCTGTTGCCGGGGGCCGGGCCGTGCGCGGCCATCGCGGCGCCACCGGCCATCGCGGGCGCCAGCATCAGGAAGCGCCAGGCCAGCCGGCCCAGAAGCAGCGCCGTGAGCACGCCGCCCAGCCAGGGGTTGGGTACGTAACAGTCCGCACCGTCGCCGCCGATCTCGAACCGGGTCAGGCGGAGGCCAAGCAGGATCGCCAGGGCCGCTCCCGTCACCACGCCGCCAAGGGCGCCTTCGGCGAGGCGGATGTCCTGCAGGCCCGAAAGCATCAGCAGACCGATCACCACCGCGAAGATCGCGACGCGAACCGTCATCCGCTTCGTACGGATCGGCTGGCGGCCGAAGCTGCCGCGCACGCGGCGGTACACGGCGAACGCCATCAGCGGCACGGTGAAAATGAGCGAGACGGCGGACGGAGCCAGCATGGCGAAGCCTCTTGGGTGGATGTGAGGCCAGGTTAGCGAAGCGGCGTCACCGTTCGAGGGGCCCTTGTGACCCATCGAGGGTGACGCCTGTCACCCGCCCTACTTGGCCTTGCCCTGGTTGGCCACGGCGGCCATCTTGGCCTCGATCTCGGCCTGGTCGCCCAGGTAGTAGTGCTTTACCGGGCGCAGTTCCGCATCGAACTCGTACACCAGGGGGATGCCGTTCGGGATGTTGAGCTCGGCGATGTCATCGTCCGAGATCCCGTCGAAGAATTTCACCAGCGCGCGCATGGAGTTGCCATGGGCGGCCATGAGCACGTTGTGCCCCGCGCGGATGGCGGGCGCCAGCACCTCGTGCCAGTACGGCATGACGCGGGCGACGGTGTCCTTCAGGCATTCGGTCAGGGGCACGTCGATGCCCTTGTAGCGCTCGTCGTCGGCGAACGACTTCGCGCCTGGCTCGAGGGCCGGCGGCGGGGTGTCGTAGCTGCGGCGCCAGACATGGACCTGTTCGTTGCCGTACTTCGCTGCGGTTTCCGCCTTGTTGAGGCCGGTCAGGGCACCGTAATGGCGCTCGTTGAGGCGCCAGTCGGTCACCACCGGGATCCACATCAGGTCCATCTCGTCCTGCACGTGCCACAGCGTGCGCACGGCCCGCTTCAGGTAGGAGGTGTGGGCCAGGTCGAAGCTGAAGCCGGCTTCCTTGAGCAGCCGCCCGGCCTCGCGGGCCTCGGCCACGCCCTGCTCGCTGAGGTCGACGTCGGCCCAGCCGCTGAAGCGGTTTTCGAGGTTCCAGGCCGACTGGCCGTGGCGGATCATCACGAGCTTGTACATGGCGTCCCACGCGGGAAGGAAAAAACCGATGGTGGAGCGTGGGCCCGGAGCCGTCAACTTTGCTCCGGCGCCACCCCCTGTCGTCAGTCACGCTAAACCCTGGAGCCAAACGGTGCATCCTACGGGTTCATTCCACCCGCGGAGTCCCGCAATGCGTCGAACCCTTATTTCCCTCCTCATCGCCCTTTCCGTGTCCGGCGCGGCCCTCGCGCAGGAGGACGTGAGTAAGGTCAACGGCACGGCCTCGGTCGACGCGGGCCAGCACGCGGGCGACGTCCACACCGTCAACGGCTCGGTGCGCATCGGCGACCGCGCCGTGGTGCAGAAGGCCAGCACGGTGAACGGTTCGGTGGAAATCGGCGAGGGTGCCACGGCGACCCTCGTGAAAACCGTCAACGGCTCCGTGACCCTCAACGAGAAGGCACGCGTGTCCCAGGACCTGGAAAACGTGAACGGCAAGGTCCGCCTCGAGGAAGGCGCGGACGTGAAGGGCCACCTGCAGAACGTGAATGGCGAGATCAGCCTGGAGCGCGCCCATGTCGGCGGCGGCATCGAAACCACCAACGCCGATGTCACGATCGGCGAGGGCTCCAGGGTCGAGGGCGGCCTGCTGGTGAAGAAACCGTCCTGGGGCTTCTTCAACAGCAACAGTGATCGCGTACCGAAGATCGTCATCGGCCCGCACGCCGTCGTCCAGGGCACGATGACCTTCGAGCGTGACGTGGAACTCTACGTCAGCGATTCGGCCACGGTCGGCAAGATCGAGGGTGCGACGGCGAAGAAATTCTCCGGCTCGACGCCGTAACCTTCGCCTGTCCCGTCACACCCAGTCGCGCGGCTTCAGGTATTCCTGGAGCCGTGCTTCCGGACTGTCTGCCTCCGGCGTGTAGCCGTATTCGAAGCGCACGCGCGGCGGCAGGCTCATGAGAATGGATTCCGTGCGGCCACCCGACTGCAGGCCGAACAGCGTGCCGCGGTCGTAGACGAGATTGAACTCGACGTAGCGCCCGCGGCGATAGAGCTGGAACTCGCGCTCGCGCTCGCCGTACGGCATGTCGCGCCGTCGCTGCACGATGGGCAGGTAGGCATCGAGGAAACCGTTGCCTATGTCGCGGGTAAAATTCATGCAGCGCTCGAAGCCGCCTTCGTTTACGTCGTCGTAGAACAGCCCGCCCACGCCGCGCGTTTCGCCGCGATGCTTGAGGTAGAAGTACTCGTCGCACCAGCGCTTGTAGCGGGCGTAGACATCGTCGCCGTAAGGTTCGCAGAGGTCCCTGGCCACGCTATGCCAGTGACGCACGTCCTCGTCGAACGGGTAATACGGCGTCAGGTCGAAACCGCCGCCGAACCACCATACCGGGTCGCTGCCTTCCTTCGAGGCTTCGAAGTAGCGCACGTTGGCATGCGTAGTCGGGATGTACGGATTGCGCGGGTGGAGCACCAGCGAGACGCCGGTGGCGATGAAGCTCCCGCCGACGAGGTCGGGACGGTGCGCCGTGGCGCTCGGCGGCAAGGGCGAGCCCGACACGCGGGAGAAATTGACTCCCGCCTGCTCGAAGATGGTGCCTTCGCGCAGCACGCGCGTCCGTCCGCCGCCACCGGCCGGTCGCGTCCAGGCGTCCTCCTCGAAGCGCGCCGTGCCGTCCACCGCCTCGATGGCTGCGCAGATGCGGTCCTGCAGGCCTCGCAGGAACGACGCGGCGAGCTCGGCTTGTTCGGACATGGCACATTCTTTCGCGGTGGATGGCCGCCAAGCTTAGCTCAGGAAATCCGGGTCGCCATGCGCCGGTTGCGGGTGAGCGCGGCCCAGCGCATGCCGGTGTCGATCCACATGAGGTATCCCGCCTCCATCAACAGCCGGGTCACGTAGCGGCGGCCGAGCGGAAGGCGCTCCTCGGCGGCGACGGGGGAGGCATCGAAGCCCAGGCGCCGTGCCAGGTACAGGCAGCGGGCGAGATGGTAGCGGCTGGTCACCAGCCACACCGGCGGCAACGGCTCGTCGTCCCGTTCCCGCAGCAAAACGCGGGCGTGCCGCAGGTTTTCGAGGGAGTCGATGGAGGCCTGTTCCAGTTCGAGCGGCACGGCCGCCGGCCAGCCTTCCGCCATCAGCCAGCGGCGGCCCGCTTCGGCCTCGCTGATCGAGCCGCCACTGTAGCCGCCAAGGAGGAGCACGCGGTCGGCCAGTCCCGCGAGTGCATCGCTGCGGGCACGGGCGAGGCGCCCGGCAAAGTCGGCTTCGGGAAGGTCGCTTATGAGCCGACGGCCGAATATCAGCATTGCCCGACGGCCGGTCGCGCCTGCCGGTGCCCGCGCCGCGAGCCAGCAGACCCGGGCGAGGTGCGCGGCGTAGAGTAGGCCGAGGCTGACAACGACAGCCACGGCGGTGACCAGCGCGGCCACGAGGATGTCGCGATCGCTTAGGTAACGCCATACGCCGCGACGCAGAATGTTGGGGGCTTGGATACCGGACATGGCTACATCCCGAGGAAGCGCAGTATCGCCTGAACGCACTCGCGCGTTCACGCGACGCTACGGATCAAAAAGGATAGGCTCGCCGCATGCCCCATCCCATGACACCGCTCGCCATCACTGCCTACACCGCTACCTCCGCCCTCGGCCGCGGCTTGCAGGCCCACGCCGACGCCCTTGCCGCCTCGCGCGGCGGCCTCGCCCCGAACGATTTCAGCGTGGCCCCGCTCGACTGCTGGATCGGCCGCGTCGCAGGCGTGGAAGAGGAAGCGCTTCCGCCGGAACTCGCCGTATGGGATTGCCGCAATAACCGGCTCGCCTGGATCGCCCTGCGCCAGGACGGCTTCGCCGACGCCGTGCGCGCGCTGCGCGAGCGCTACGGCGCCACGCGCGTGGCTGTCCTGCTCGGCACGTCCACGGCCAGCATCGGTGCGACCGAGGAAGGCTACCGCCGCCTCGACCATGGGCGGATGCCGGCGGACCTGCATCGCCCGGTGCTGCACACGCCTCACTCGCTGGCTGGCTTCGTCGCGGCGGCGTTCGAACTGGAAGGTCCCTGCCTCACCGTGGCTACCGCGTGCTCGTCCAGCGCCAAGGTATTCGCCAACGCGGAGCGGATGATCCGCCTCGGCTTGATCGACGCCGCCATCGTCGGCGGCACCGACACGCTGTGCGACAGCGTGCTGTTCGGCTTCAATTCGCTCGAGCTCGTCTCGCCCGAGCCCTGCCGCCCGTTCGATGCGGGCCGCAACGGCATTTCGATCGGCGAAGCCGCAGGCTTCGCCATCCTCGAGCGCGTGGAAGCGGCGACCGACGCGCCCTTGCTCATCGGCTACGGCGAGGCCAGCGACGCGCACCACATGTCGACGCCGCATCCGGAAGGGCTGGGCGCGGAGCTCGCACTGAACGATGCGCTGGCCCGCGCAGGGATCGAGCCGGGCGACGTCGACTACATCAACCTGCACGGCACCGCCAGCCAGAAGAACGACGAAGTCGAAGCTGCGCTCGTCGCGCGGACCTTCCCTCCCTCGACCCGCGCGAGTTCGACGAAAGGTTTCACCGGCCACACCCTTGGTGCCGCCGGCATTCTGGAAGCGGCGATCACCCTGCTCGCGATGCGCGACGGCCGCGTTCCCGGCAACCTCGGCGCGGACACGCCGGATCCCCTGTGCGGACCGCAGATGGCTTGGCAGACGGAAGCGGCGGATATCCACATCGCGCTCAGCAATTCCTTCGGCTTCGGCGGCAACAACGCATGCCTGGCCTTCGCCCGCGCGGAGCGGCGCGCATGAGCCCGGCACTGTCGGTGTGGATCAGCGGCATCGGACTGTGGGCACCGGGTGCGGCGGACTGGCATGCGTTCCGCGAGATCGCCAGCGGCGCGGCGGCGCCGGGCGAATACGCACGGCCGCTCGCCGAGGTGCTCCCGCCGAACGAGCGGCGCCGCGCGCCGGAAAGCGTTCTCCTCGCCGCGGCCGCCGCGGGACAGGCCGTGCGCATGAGCGGTCGCGACGCCGCCGACCTGCCCTGCGTGTTCGCCTCCGCGCATGGCGACCAGGTCATCACCGACTACATGTGCGAGACGCTGGCCGGCAACCCGCTGGAGCTCTCGCCGACCAGATTCCACAACTCCGTGCACAACGCGCCGGCGGGCTACTGGACCATCGCCACCGGTTGCCATGCGTCGTCCAGTGCCGTCTCCGGCGGCGAGGAAGCCTTCGGCGCCGGCTTGCTCGAAGCGGCCACGCTCGCCGTGGCGGACGATCGCGACGTGCTCCTGGCGAGTTACGACATCGCCGGCACGGGACCGCTCGGCGAGATGACCAGCACCACCGGCCCGTTCGCCGTCGCCCTGGTGCTTTCGCCGCGCGCGGACGGCGCGGCGATTCGGCTGGACATCACGCCGGAGCGCGGCAACAGCGGCGCCGAAGCGCTGGGTCACGCGTGGCTGGACGGGCTGGCGGCAAGCAATCCTTCCGCGCGCGCCGTTCCGCTGATGCATGCGCTGGCGCTCACCCGCCCTTCGGCGCTGCGCCTTCCCGCGGCGCGCGGTCTCGACCTGCACATCGACATCGGAGTGGCCACATGAGTATCGCTACGCCACGCTATTGCATCCTCATCCCCTGTCTCAACGAGGAACGGGCGATCGGACGCGTGGTTGCCGAAGCCCTGGAACTGGGCCTGCCCATCATCGTGGTCGACGACGGCTCGGACGACCGGACCCCGGACATCGTCGGCGCGCTGCCGGTCACCCTGCTCCGCCATGAAACCCGCCGGGGCAAGGGCGAGGCCTTGCGCACCGGCTTCCGCGAAGTGCGCCGCATGGGCTACGACGGCGTGGTGACGATGGACGGCGACGGCCAGCACCTCGCCGCCGACATCCCCGCCATCCTCGCCGCGGCGGAACGCTATCCCGGTTACATCGTCATCGGCGCCCGCCTGCTCGACCGCGAGCAGCAGCCGAGCGGGCGCCGCCGCGCCAACGCGGTGGCCGACTGGGGCATTTCCTGGGCCTGCGGCCGGCCGATCGTCGACACGCAGAGCGGACAGCGACTCTATCCACGGGAAACCCTGGATCTGGTCGATCTCCCTGCGGAGCACTTCGTCTTCGAGGCGGCCGTACTGATCACTGCCTGCCGCGAGCGGGGTATCGGCGTGGTCTCGGTGCCCATCGCATCGCGCTACCAGGGCGAGTTCCGCCTCAGCCACTTCCAGCCTGTCCGCGACGTGACGCGGATCACCACGTATACGATAGGCCGGCTGCTCCACTATGGCAGCATCGTCGCCAGTTACCGGCGGTCGCGGGCCCATCCCACGATCGTCGACGACAAGGGAACGGTAAGCTCGGCCGTACACTGACATAAGCGCACGAGGGGATCGAACGATGGAGCGCACGCAGCACGACGCCGTGATCCTTGGCGGGGGCCTCGCCGGCCTTACCCTCGCCATGCAGCTCAAGGGCGCCCACCCGGACATGGACATCGTCGTGCTGGAGCGGCAGGCGCGGCCATTGCCCGAAGCCGCCCACAAGGTTGGGGAGTCCACCGTCGAGATCGCCGCGCATTATTTCGGCGACACCCTCGGCCTGCTCGACCACCTCGAGCAAGCTCACATCCGCAAGTTCGGCTTCCGCTTCTTCTTCTCCGAAGGCAGCCACAACCTCGAGGAGGTCACCGAACTCGGCGTCAGCGCGGTGCTTCCCACGCCGAGCTACCAGATCGACCGCGGCATCCTGGAAAACTTCCTCGGCGACGAGGCGCGCCGCCGCGGCATCGACTTCCGCGAAGGCGTCACGGTGCGCGGCTTCGACATCGGTGCCGGCGATGAGCCGCATACCGTGCGCTTCACCGCTGGCGCGGACGACGAAAGCCTGCAGGCCCGCTGGCTGATCGACGCATCCGGCCGGGCGGGGCTGATGCGCCGCAAGCTCGACCTCACCCGCGACAACGGCCATCACGCCAATGCCGTGTGGTTCCGGATCGGCGAGCGGCTGGCGATCGACGACTGGTGCGACGACGCGGTGTGGAAGGATCGCTGCCACCCGCCGGAGCGCTGGCGCTCCACCAACCACCTCGTCGGCCCCGGCTACTGGGTATGGTTGATCCCGCTTTCGTCCGGCGCGCATTCGGTCGGCATCGTCGCCGACGCCGCCATGCATCCGCTGGAAAGCATGAAGACCTTCGACCTCGCGCTGGCGTGGCTCGAGGAGCACCAGCCGGTCGTCGCGAAGCATGTGGCTTCGCGGCGCGACAAACTCCTCGACTTCGCCTTTTTCCGGAACTTCTCCTACGGCTGCTCGCGGATGTTCTCGTCCGACCGCTGGGCGCTCACCGGCGAGGCCGGTGCGTTCCTCGATCCGTTCTATTCGCCGGGCAGCGATTTCATCGCCATCGCCAATACCTACATCACGCTGCTGGTCGGCGCCGACCGGCGCGGCGAGAAGCTGGCGCCGTACGCCCGCCATTACGAACGGATGTTCTTCTCTTTCTACGAGAGCACGCTGAAGATGTACCGCGGCCAGTACAACCTCTTCGGCGATCCGGAAGTGCTGCCGGTGAAGGTGATCTGGGATTACGCGTATTACTGGGGCGTGCTCTGCCAGATCGTCTTCCAGGATCGCCTGGGCGATTCCGGGTTCATCACCCGCCTGGGGCCGGAGCTGATGGAGTCGGCCGAGCTCAACACGGTCATGCAGACCTTCTTCCAGCGCTGGCATGCCCTGTCTGGGCGACGCAACGGCAAGACGATGATGGACCAGCGCGACCTCACCTGGTTCGCCGAGATGAATGCCACGCTGCACGACAGCCTCAACGACGACACGCTCGCCCGCCGGCTGCGCGACAACGTACGCATGATGCGCGCGCTGGCGTCGAGCATCGTGGAGCACGCCGCGGCAGACTATCCGTCCGTGGTGGAGGGATACGAACACCTGGTCGAGGCCGAAGGACGGCGCATGGAACTGTTCGCCCGCGTGGCCTGAGTTTCGAGCCGTCTCGTTCCCTGAGACACGCGTGGCGCAGACTGTTCCTGTCGGCCCGGAGGGGCCGGTCAGGCTCCTCATCAGTCACCCTTTCGCGCTGCCCCTCCGGGTCGTCGGCTATCCCTGCCGATGGATGACCGCCGCTCTTCCCGAGGCGATCTCCACACCGTCGTGTTCGATGCGGAAGGTGTACTGGGCCCCACTCTCGTCGGCCAGCAGGCACTCCGCGTGCACGTCGAGCCTGCCCTGCAGCGTATCCACGCGATCGACGGCCAGCTTCACGCCGCGCAGGCTCACCAGCATGCCGGGACGCGGCTCCGTCCTGCCCTGATCCCTTGCGCTCAACGCACCGTGCACCGCCATCGCCTGCGCGCCGTATTCGGCGAGGTGCACGGCGTGCAGCCCTTCCTCGCCACGCAGCGGATGCGAGGCGAGCACGTGGCTCGTGCTGATCGCGTGGATCGTCGAGGCGTCCCAGGCCAGCACGCCATCGAGCAGGCACATGTCGCCCGCGTGCGGAATGAGGTCAATGAACTCGGTCTTGGCGAGCATGCGGGGCCATCAGGATCGAAAGGCAGAAGTGGAAGGCCACGCCCAGCGCCACGGTAAGGCCGATCGCGCGCAGCACGGGAATCGACGACCAGGCCAGCATGCCGAACACGAGCAGTGCGGCGATGACGCAGACCACCGTCGCATGCAGCGTGCGCCGCTGTTCGGCGGGATCGCCGGTGTCGCGCTCGAAGAACAGCGCGTAGTGCAGGCCCAGGCCCGCGGCGAGGATCAGCGCCACGAGGTGGAACAGCGACACGGGAATGCCTGCCATGCGCTCCACCGCCAGCACGAGGAAGGTCGCCAGCGTCATCGGCGCCAGCACGTGCCATGCGCGGCGAATGCTGCGCAGCGCCAGCGTGATGGTGACGAACAACAGCAGGCCCGCGGCCAGCACAGCGTGCAGGATGCGCGTGCGGTACTCGGCGACGAGCGATTCGGAGGCTTCCTTGAGATCGAGCAGGCGCGCTCCCGGACCGGCGGCGGCAACCGCTGCGGCGACGGCGGCCGCATCGTGCACGCCGCTCAGGGTGGACAGCCCGACCCAGTGGTCGCCGCGCTGCACCAGCATCGCGGCGAGACGCTGGCCCAGCGGCGACCGCGCGAACACCTCCGGCGTCAGCAGCGGCGCGCTGCGCGCGGTCTCCACGTCGTCGACGAAGGGCGCGAACAAGTCCTTGCGGAAGGGCATGCCTTCGAGTGCCTGCTCCAGCGCTGCGTCGAGCGCCGAGCGATCCGGCAGTTTCGCCTGCCGCGCACGCTGCGTCGCGAGGTCGGGAAGATAGATGGAAGGCAGTTCGAACCCGTCGAGCGCCTTCGCCGCCACCTGCTCGCGCAGGCGCGGCTCCAGTTTCTTCGAGGCGACCAGGACCTCGTCGGCGGTCTTCGCCTGCACGATCAGGAGGTAGCGCACGTCCGGCGCGCCGAGTTCGCCGCGCAGGCGCGCATCGGTCATGAGCAGGTCGCGCGGCAGCGGCGTGAGTGCGGACAGATCGTTCTGCCAGAAGGGGCCAGGCGCGAAGGCGATCATCGCGACCACGGCGGCAACGATGGGTATGGGCAGCCAGCGCGGTCGCGGCAGCGCGTCCAGCCAGCCACGGAATGCCGCGAGGCCAGGCATGCCGGCGACGTCGCGCGCGTGTTCGGGGAGCAGGTAGGGCAGCGCGTAGCGGGTGCTGAAACCCGCGGCCAGCAGACCGGTGATCGTGAACACCGCCAGCTGCTTGAGCCCGCCGACGCCGGACGCATAAAAAGCGAGGTAGGCGATGCAGGCCGAGGCGATCGCGGTGAGCAGCAGGGGCCACAGCCCGCGCACGCTCGCCACCGCGGATTCGCCCTCGCGCCGGTGGCTAAGCAGGCGGATCGGGTATTCCTGGGCCACGCCGAGCAAGGTGAAGCCGAAGGCCAGCGTGATGCCGTGCACTTCGGCGAAGCACGCGGTGAGCATCGCGATGCCCGCGAGCGCGCCGGTGGCGACCGGCAAGGCGCCGAGCAGCAGGCTGCTCACGCTGCGGTACGCCGCGAGCATCAGCACGATGAAGCCGATCGTCGAGATACGCCCGATCCAGTCGGCCTGGTCGCGCGTCTGCGCGTTCACCACGACGGTGAAGTAACCCGGACCGCTGATCGTCAGATGCGAGGCAGCGCTGCCAGGCAGCGCCGCGAAGGCGGAGCGGAGACGCCCGATGGCCTCGTCCTGCGCGCCCGGATCGAAGCCCGCGCCGCGCGTCTGCGCCAGCAGCAGGGCCTCCCCCTGCGACGAGAACCACACGCCTTCGCGCACTTCGGGCGAGCGAACCGGTGTCCAGCGTTCGGCCAGCTTCAGCGTCTCGAGCGTGGGATCGCGCGGGAGCAGCCCCTTGAGCAGGGTCGCGGCGGGCGAGCCGAGGTCGTCCAGGCGTTGCTGCAGCTGGTCGGCCAGGTACGCCTCGTCGAGCGCCCCTCCATCGAGCGTCGGCGAGAGCAGGTACCGGTAGGGCAGCAGGCTGCTGTCGAGCATGCCCAGGTCGAAATCGCCGTTCACCACCTGGGTGAACAGCGGATCCTTGCGCAGGACGGCCGCCAGTCCGCGGCTGAGCGACGCCTTCGTCGCGTCGTCGCCACCCTCGATGGCGACGAGCAGCAGGCGCGAGCCCGGCCCCTCGCCCACCTGCTCCATCAGCAGCTTCTGGTCGGGCGTGGTCGGCGCGGGCATGAAGCTGCGCAGGTCGGTGCCGACCTTCAGCTGCGTGGCCACCAGTACCCCCAACAGTGCGAGGACGGCGATCCAGGCGACCAGCAAGCCGAGGCGTGCGCCCCTCACATCGCGCCGCCGCACTGCGCGATCAGGCCTTCGCGGGTCGGCTCCGCCGGCATTCTGGCGGCGAGGTCGCCGAGGAGGTCGATCGAGGTGTCGCCGTCGCTTTCGTCCATGCGCATGCAGCGGGCGAGTTGACCGCTGCCGTACACGTGGATGCCCGCGATCTGCTTCGCCACGCGTGCGTCGCGCGGCGTGAGGGTGAGCTGCCAGCGATCGGCGTCGCGGGCGAGCTTGACGTCGAAGGATTGGCCGAGCCGCGACGGATCGCCGGCAAGCAGCGCGACGAAGCTGTCGAGCAGGACCTGCAACTGCGGAGCGCGCTTCAACGAGAAGCTGCGCGGCTTCTTGCCCTCGCGCTCCTGGGTCACCTCGCCGTCGGCGATGGTCGAGACTTCCCGGGTGGGCTTGTCCACCCGGCGTTCCAGGCGGTCGCCGCCGAGCCAGGCCAGTTCGCCCGAGACCACGAGCGGCTTGTCCAGCACGCGCATGAAGCGCGCTTCCGCAAAGGGCGTTCGCGCGGGCGCCGGACGATGCAAGGTGGCGATCAGCGCGTTCGCGTCGTCCGCATCAGGCGTCGGAGTGGCTAGGCAGGTGAGCGGCAGCAGCAGGCTCGTCAGCAGGGCCAGTTTCTTGCCAGAAGTCATAGAAATTGAACCAGTTGAAGGGATAAAGACGGGCGTAGTGCTCCACCCGTGCGGCGTAGCGTGCGATGAGCCGGTCCAGCGCGGCCGCGCGCTCGGCGCGCGGGATGTCGATGCCGTCCGAGAAGGTCTCGAAGATCAGCCGGTAGCGGTTGCCCCCGAGGTAAATGCCCATGCACAGCACCACGGGAATCTTCAGGGCGGAGGCGAGCAGCCAGGGGCCGACCGGGAAAGGCGCGGGCCGGCCGAGGAACGGCACGCGGCAGGTTGCTTCGTTCGGATGGCCGCGGTCGGCCAGTATGGCCACCATGCCCCCCTGCGCCGCGCCTTCGGCCATCGCCAGCGCCACCGAGGCACCGCCGCGCGAGGCGTCGATCACGGCCGCGCCGACATCGGGCGCGAGGGCTTCGAGGACGGCGGTGAGCGCCGGGGTCTTCTGTTTATCCAGGACGACGCGCAGCGGGATGTCGGGACGCCGCGCACCTACCGCGCGCAGCGCTTCGAAGCTGCCCTGGTGCGAGCCGATCAGCAGGACGCCCCGGCCCTGGTCGATCCAGTAGTCGAGCGCTTCCACGCCCTCGATGTCCACCGCGAAATCGCGTTCGCCGTGCGCGAGGAAAAACAGGCGGTCCAGCAAGGTGGCCGCGAACATGTGGATGTGCCTGAACACGTCGTAGTGCGTGACCGGACGGTCCAGCACGCGCTCGAGGTAGGTCCGCGAGGCGACCCGCTCGTCCGCGCGGCGCAGGAAGAAGTACAAGGCGATGGGGTAGAGCAGCGCGCGCGCCACGCCGCGGCCGAGCCGCAACGCGATCGTGCGGATCAGCCAGATCGCGAACCAGCCGCCGCCTTCCTGTTGCTTCCAGTGGCTCATGCGCCCTCCAGCGTGCCGCGCAGCAGCGTATCCGCGCCGCGGCGGACCGTGAAGCGGTAGCGGGTGTCGCCGAGCGCGGCGAGTTCCAGCTCCGCGTCCTCGCCAGGCAGCAGCGGGGCGATGAATTTCGCGTCGACGACCTGGCGCAGCGCGAGCCCGCGCCAGCGCCGCAAGGCGAGCGCGGCGGCTTCCAGCAAGAGGACGCCGGCCACGATGGGGCGGCCAGGGAAGTGTCCGGCAAAACTGGGGTGCGCCGCGTCGAAACGCAGCGGGCAGACGAAGGGCGCGGGTCCGGTCTCGGTCATCGGCATCTCCGGACGAAGCAAACCATGCTCCGGGCGAGTGCGGACTGAACGGCCGTCAGGCGGTGGCCCGGTGCTGTTCGATGTGCTCCGACAGCGAGCGCAGGTTCGTGAAGATGGTGCGATTGTCCGGGTTGTCGGACTTCAGCTGGAAACCGTAGCGCTTGGACACGGCCAGCGCGATTTCCAGTGCATCGATGGAGTCGAGGCCCAGGTCGCCGCCGAACAGCGGGGCGTCCGGATCGATCTCCGCGGGCTTCACGGTTTCGAGATTGAGGCTGGTGACGATGAGTTCGGCCAGTTCTTGCTGTGCTGCGGTCTGCGTTGCCATTGATGTTTCCAGGTCCTGGATGTTCCTGCCTCCCCCCGGATGGCAGCGGCCGCGAAGTTTATCACAGGGGTCTTTGGACCAGCTTTGGGCGGTTCAGCCTGACGACGGGCGCGGCGTTCACGCTTCGGCCCGGCGCCGGGACGATATGATGGCGCGACCGCGTTGGTAGGAAGACTCGATGCTCCCAGGAAGCGAAATGCGCGAGCCCGCGCCCCAGACCGCCCATGCGCACGCCGCGCCACGCGTGCGCTACCTGCGTGAAACCGGCGCACTTTCGCCTTCCACCCTGGCGGCCTTCGATTTTGGCGCCGCGGCTCCGGCATCCGGCGACCCGCGCTGGCTGCGTGTGGCGCTGGAGCCGTTCGGTGGAGCCTTGAGGGAAATCTGGGAAGTGGACGGCGAGGTCCGCAGCGGACGCGACGGCGACCTGCGCTGGTCGCGCGGCGGCGGCTGGCTGTTCGCGGCCGTCGAGTGCCGCGAGGACGAGCACGGCGGCACCGAGGCCGCCGCACGGCATGCCTATGGCCTCCTCTCCCGCTTCGTGGCGGCCGCGCCGGAACAGCACGTCCAGCGGATCTGGAACTACCTCGGCGCGATCAACGCCGGCGAAGACGACGACGAGCGCTACAAGCACTTCTGCACCGGGCGCATCGGCGGCATGGGCGAAGTCTTCGCCCAGGGCTTTCCGGCGGCGACGGCGATCGGCCATCACGCGGACCCCGCGCTGCTGCAGGTGTACCTGCTCGCCACCGACAGGCCCGGCACGCGGGTGGAGAACCCCCGCCAGGTAAGCGCCTGGCGCTATCCGCGGCAATACGGGCGTACGCCGCCGAGTTTCGCCCGCGCCACGCTGCTGCCTGCCGGCGACGTGCTGGCCATCTCGGGCACCGCGGCGGTGGTGGGGCACGCATCGGCGCATGCGGGCGATATCGACGCGCAGTTGGCCGAAACCCTGCGCAATCTCGAGGCGCTGCTTGCCGCCGGCGGCCTCCCCGCCGGTTTCGGACGCTCGGCCCCGCTCAAGGCTTACGTGCGGCATCCGGAACATCTGACGGCGATTGAGGCGTTCGCCGCGAAGCACTTCCCGGAGGCACCGCTGGTGTTGCTGCACGGCGACATCTGCCGCGCAGAACTGCTCATCGAGATCGACGGCTGGCGTTACCGGGTGTAGGAGCGCGCATCGCGCGCGACAGGTTTTCGCGTAAGTGCGACAGGGCCAGTTGCTCACGGCCCCAAGAGCTGTCGCGCGCTCTGCGCGCTCCTACAGTGCACGGCGCGCGCTTACTTCTTAGTCGGGCGGTGCCAGCCTTCGATGCTGGTCTGGCGGCCGCGCGCGATCGTCAGCGTATCCGCCGGGGCGTCCTTCGTGATGACCGAGCCCGCGCCGATGGTCGAGCCCGCGTGCAGCGTCACCGGAGCCACCAGAGAACTGTTGGAACCGACGAAGACGCCGTCCTCGATCGTGGTGCGGCTCTTGTTCACGCCGTCGTAATTGCAGGTGATGGTGCCGGCGCCGATGTTCACCTTGCGACCGATCGCTGTATCGCCGAGGTAGCTCAGGTGGTTGGCCTTGGAGCCTTCGGCGATCACGGCGTTCTTCGTCTCGACGAAGTTGCCGATGTGCACGCCCGCCGCGAGTTCGGTGCCCGGGCGCAGGCGCGCGAAGGGGCCGATGGTGCACGGGCCGTGCGTCACCACGCCGTCCAGGTCGCAATGCGCGAGCACCACGGTGCCGGCCGCGAGCTTCGCGTTGCGCACGCGGGTGAAGGGGCCGATGCGCACGTCGTCGCCCAGCACGACGTCGCCTTCGAAGATCACGTTCACGTCCACTTCCACGTCGCGGCCGGCGGCGACCTTGCCGCGGATGTCGAGACGGCGCGGATCGGCCAGGCGCACACCCGTGAGGGCCAGCGCGCGGGCACTGCGTTCGCGGTACAGGGCCTCGAGGTCGGCGAGCTGCCAGGGATCGTTCGCGCCCGAGGCTTCGCTGGCTTCGCAGTCGACGCAGGCGGCCGGCATGCCTTCGGCGGAGGCCATCTCGAATACGTCGGTAAGGTAATACTCGCCCTGCGCGTTGCTGTTGCCGAGGCGCTGCGTCCAGGCCAGCAGGCGCGCCGCTTCGGCGGCGACGATGCCGGTATTCACGAGGTCGATGGCGCGCTGCGCGGCGCTCGCGTCCTTCTCCTCGACGATGTGGCGCACATGGCCGGCCGCGTCGACGACGACGCGCCCGTAGCCCTTCGGATCGGCCAGGCGCGTCGCGAGCATCGACAGGCGCTCGCTGGTGGAAACCAGCGCGGATAGCGTGTCCGGGCGGATCAGCGGCACGTCGCCGTAAAGCACCAGCACGCGCCCCTCGAGGCGGCCCTGCGCCTGCAGGGCTTCCAGCGCCATGCGCACCGCGTGCCCGGTACCGAGACGCTCGCGCTGTTCGATCCAGCCCAGGGCCGTGTCGGCGGCGAAGGCCTCGCGCACCTGCTCGCCATTGTGGCCGTACACCACGTGCACGCCTGCGGGATCCAGGGTCCGGGCCGCGTCGATCACGTGGGCCAGCAGCGGCCGCCCGGCGAGGGGCATCAGCACCTTGGCCGACGCGGACTTCATCCGCTTGCCCTCGCCGGCGGCGAGGATGAGGACATGGAGGGGTGTAGCCGTCATGGGTTCGGGTGCCTGCCTTGGAACGTGGGGCGCACTTTCGCGCGTTTTGCACCCCGATGCCAAGTCGGCTACTCGTCCTTCGGTCGCTCGGTCAGGTGTTCCAGGCTGGGCTTGTACGCCTCCACGAAGGCGTTGCGCAGGATGCCGACGATCGCGTCCATGGCCGAGAGGCTCTTGTCGTCGATCGTGCCGGAGATCGGCACGCGCGTCGCGAACTGGTCCTTCGGCTGGTTCTTGAACAGCTTGGTGACGCCTTCGGCGACAGCCTCGTAGGCGAGCTTCAGCGGGTTCTTTTTCTCCTGTTCCACGTCCTGCTTCCAGCTGAAGATCTTCAGCCCGCGGAACAGGGGCTTGGCGTAGCCGTCGAGGCGGCGGTCGCGCGCCTGCAGTTCCATGAAGAAGTCACCCTCGCCGCCCGCGAAATCCAGGCCGGTGTAGGCACGCGCGAGGTCGTTGGCCTTCATCAGCTTGATGTTGCGTATGCTCAGTTCGTAGCGGAAATCGCCGAGCCGCTCCAGGGGATCGAACTCAGCCCGCGTCTCCAGCGGCGCGTCGCCCAGCACCTTCGCCGTGGCGTGCAGGTGGGCGACGCGGGAACCTCCTTCGCCCTGCACGTTCGTGAGGTTGGTGGCCGTGCCGTTCACGTCGGTCACCTTGAGGTCCACCTTCGGGCTCGAGACGAAGTTGTGGAAGGTCACGGTGCCGTTCACCACGTTGACCTCGTCCAGGCGCGTCGGCACCAGCGCGCGCAACGGTGCGCGCCAGTCCACGCCCTTGCCGGTCTGGGTGTCGCCTTCGCCCCGGCCGTCGACGAAGTTCACCACGGGCTCGAAGAAATCGATCTTCCCGCGGATACGGCCCCGCGCGATGGCCCGCCAGCTCAACGAAACATCCGCCCTGGCCGTGTCGAACAGCGGCACCGGCACCTTGCCGTCGACCTTCTTGATGGTCAGGCGGTCGATGGAATACGCGCCGCGCCACAGGTGGATGTCGATGTCGGCGATGTGGCCCGAGTACGACCCCATGCGCGAGAGGCGGCCATTGAGGTAGTCGAGCACCGCATATGGCAGGAGGATGCGCCCGATGATGAGCACCACGGCGATGACGCCGATGATCCAGAGGCTGCGGCGGTAGCGGGTTCGCATGGCAGGGGGACCGGGGTAGCGGGCGGCCAGTGTGGCCCGCCCCGAGTCGTTATTTCATGAACGAGACGCCTCGGCGGGTAGGAGCGCGCCCTGCGCGCGACGTCTTTTGGGGCCGTGAGCAACAGGTCCTGTTGCTCTTCGCGAAAAGATGTCGCGCGCAGGGCGCGCTCCTACCCGAAGGGATCAGTGCTTGAGCGTCTTGCGCATGCGCTCCAGGGCCTGGAGCTGGGCTAAGGCCTCGGCCAGCTTGGCCTGGGCTTCCGCCACGTCCAGTTGCTGGCCGCGGTTCGCCAGGGCGGCCTCGGCTTCTTCCTTCGCCTTCAGGGCGGCGGCCTCGTCGAGGTCGGCCGCGCGGGCGGCCGTGTCGGCGAGGATGGTCACCACCTGCGGCTGCACCTCGAGGATGCCGCCGGAGACGTAGAACTGCTGACGCTCGCCACCGGTACCGACCACGTCGACGTGGCCCGGCTTCAGGCGGGTGATCAGCGGGGCGTGACGCGGCGCGATGCCCAGCTCGCCAAGCTCACCGGTGGCGACCACGAGCGTGGCTTCGCCGGAGTAGATCTCGGCTTCGGCGCTGACGATGTCGACGCGGATGGTATGGGTCATGGGCTGGTCTTCCGTTGGTCAGGGATGGGAACGGCGAAGGCTCAGGCGGCCTTCTTCGCACCCATCTCCTCGCCCTTCTTGATGGCTTCGTCGATGCCCCCGACCATGTAGAAGGCCTGCTCCGGCAGGTAGTCCACGTCGCCGTCGACGATCATCTTGAAGCCGCGGATGGTTTCCTTCAGCGGGACGTACTTGCCCGGCGAGCCCGTGAACACTTCGGCCACGTGGAACGGCTGCGAGAAGAAGCGCTCGATCTTGCGGGCGCGCGACACGGCTTCCTTGTCTTCCTGCGACAGCTCGTCCATGCCGAGGATGGCGATGATGTCCTTGAGTTCCTTGTAGCGCTGCAGCGTGCCCTGCACGCGGCGGGCCACGTCGTAGTGCTCCTGGCCGATCACGCCCGGGTCGAGCTGGCGGCTGGTGGAGTCCAGCGGATCCACGGCCGGGTAGATACCCAGCGAGGCGATGCTGCGGCTCAGGGTCACCGTGGCGTCGAGATGGGCGAAGGTGGTCGCCGGCGACGGGTCGGTCAGGTCGTCCGCGGGCACGTACACGGCCTGGATGGACGTGATCGAACCGGTCTTGGTCGAGGTGATGCGCTCCTGCAGGACGCCCATTTCCTCGGCGAGCGTGGGCTGGTAACCCACGGCCGACGGCATACGGCCCAGCAGCGCCGACACTTCGGTACCGGCCAGCGTGTAGCGGTAGATGTTGTCGACGAACAGCAGCACGTCCTTGCCCTTGCCGGTCTCGTCCTTCTCGTCGCGGAAGTACTCGGCCATGGTGAGGCCGGTCAGCGCGACGCGCAGGCGGTTGCCCGGCGGCTCGTTCATCTGGCCGTACACCATCGCGACCTTGTCGAGAACGTTGGAGTCCTTCATCTCGTGGTAGAAGTCGTTGCCCTCGCGGGTACGCTCGCCCACGCCGGCGAACACGGACAGACCCGAGTGCGCCTTCGCGATGTTGTTGATGAGTTCCATCATGTTCACGGTCTTGCCCACACCGGCGCCGCCGAACAGGCCGACCTTGCCGCCCTTGGCGAACGGGCACATCAGGTCGATGACCTTGATGCCGGTTTCCAGCAGCTCGCTCGCGGCGGCCTGGTCGTCGTACGACGGGGCTTCGCGGTGGATGACCCACTGTTCCTGCTCGCCGATCGGGCCCGCTTCGTCGATCGGGTTGCCGAGCACGTCCATGATGCGGCCGAGCGTGGCCTTGCCGACCGGCACCTTGATGCCTTCGCCGGTGTTGCGGGCGATGAGGTTGCGGCGCAGGCCGTCGGTGGAACCGAGCGCGATGGTGCGCACGATGCCGTCGCCCAGCTGCTGCTGCACTTCGAGGGTGATCTCGGTGCCGTCGATCTTCAGTGCGTCGTAGACCTGCGGTACCTGGTCGCGCGGGAATTCGACGTCGACGACCGCGCCGATGATCTGAACAACTTTACCCTGGCTCATGGAATGCTCCGGATGAATCTTCTTTAGGTTCTGTAGCGGCGCCGCTTCCGCGTCGCCTTCGCATTTCGTTTAGACCGCCGCGGCGCCGCCGACGATTTCCGAGATTTCCTGCGTGATCGCCGCCTGGCGGGCCTTGTTGTAGACCAAGGTCAGTTCGCCGATGACCTTGCTGGCGTTGTCCGACGCGGCCTTCATGGCGACCATGCGCGCGGCGTGCTCGCTGGCGAGGTTCTCCAGCGCCGCCTGGTACACCACCGACTCGATGTAGCGCGTCATCAGGTGCTCGAGCACCGTGCGCGCATCCGGTTCGTAGATGTAGTCCCAGTCGTGGGTCTGCTCGACCTTCACGCCTTCCGACGCGACTCCACCCGCCTGTTCCAGCTCCGTGGCCACCACCGACAGCGGCAGCAGCGCGTCGATGGCCGGCTTCTGCACGATGGTGTTCACGAAGTCGTTGTAGGCCAGGAAGACGCGGTCCAGGCGGTTGTCCGAATACGCGTCGAGCACGACCTTGATGACGCCGATCAGGTCTTCGAGCTTCGGCTTCTCGCCAAGATGGGTGGCCGTGCCGATCAGGTTCACGCCCTTGATGCGGCGGAAGAACTGCACGGCCTTCTGGCCCACGGCCACCACGTCGATCTCGGCACCCTTGCCCTGCCACTCGCGGATGGAAGCCAGCACGCGGCGGAACAGGTTCGAGTTGAGACCGCCGGCGAGGCCGCGATCGGTCGACACCACGATGAAACCCACGCGGGCGACGTTGCCGCGCTCGGTGAGGAACGGATGGGTGAAGTCGGTGCTGGCCTGGGCGACGTGCGCGATGACCTTGCGCATCAGGCGCGCGTAGGGACGCGAGGCCTTCATCAGGTCCTGCGCCTTGCGGATCTTCGACGCCGAGACCATTTCGAGCGCGCGCGTCACCTTGCGCATGTTCTGCGTGCTCTTGATCTTGGTTTTGATTTCGCGGCCGCTTGCCATGGCTTACTCGTCTTGAAAGGGTGTCGCCAGCTCGCGGGGCCGGCGTTGCCGCCGGTGCCCCGCGCGTTTCGCTCTTACCAGCTGCCGGTCTTCTTGAACTCGTCGGCGGCGGCCTTGAAGGTCGCCTCGATGTCCTTGTCCCAGTCGCCGGTCTGGTCGATCTTCGCCATCAGCTCGCCGTGGTTCTGGCGCATGAAGGCGTGCAGGCCCTTCTCGAACGGCAGCACCTTGTTGACCGGCAGGTCGTCGAGGTAGCCCTTCTCGGCCGCGTAGATCGACACGCCGAGTTCGGCGATCGACAGCGGCGAGTACTGCGACTGCTTCATCAGCTCGGTGACGCGCTGGCCGCGGTCCAGCTGCGCGCGCGTGGCGGCATCCAGGTCCGAGGCGAACTGCGCGAACGCGGCCAGCTCGCGGTACTGCGCGAGGGCCAGCTTCACGCCGCCGGAGAGCTTCTTCACGATCTTCGTCTGGGCGGCGCCACCGACGCGCGACACCGAGATGCCGGCGTTCACGGGCGGTCGGATACCGGCGTTGAAGAGGTCGGTCTCGAGGAAGATCTGGCCGTCGGTGATCGAGATCACGTTGGTCGGCACGAACGCGGACACGTCGCCGGCCTGGGTTTCGATGATCGGCAGCGCGGTCAGCGAACCGGTCTTGCCCTTCACCTCGCCGTTGGTCATCTTCTCGACGTACTCGGCGCTGACGCGCGAAGCGCGCTCGAGCAGGCGCGAGTGCAGGTAGAAGACGTCGCCCGGGTAAGCTTCACGGCCCGGCGGACGCTTCAGCAGCAGCGAGATCTGGCGGTAGGCCACGGCCTGCTTCGACAGGTCGTCATAGACGATCAGCGCGTCTTCGCCGCGGTCGCGGAAGTACTCGCCCATGGCGCAACCGGAGTACGGCGCGACGTACTGCAGCGCGGCCGCTTCGGACGCCGATGCCACCACGACGATGGTGTTGGCCAGCGCGCCGTTTTCTTCCAGCTTGCGCACCACGTTGGCGATCGAGCTGCGCTTCTGGCCGATGGCCACGTAGATGCAGCGGATGCCGGAATCCTTCTGGTTGATGATCGCGTCGATCGCCACCGCGGTCTTGCCGGTCTGGCGGTCGCCGATGATCAGCTCGCGCTGGCCGCGGCCGATCGGGATCATCGAGTCGATGGACTTGTAGCCGGTCTGCATCGGCTGGTCGACCGACTGGCGCCAGATGACGCCCGGAGCGACCTTCTCGACCGGGCTGGTGCCCGCGGCGTCGATGGGACCCTTGCCGTCGATCGGGTTGCCGAGCGCGTCGACGACGCGGCCGAGCAGGCCCGGGCCGACCGGCACTTCGAGGATGCGGCCGGTGGTCTTGGCCGCGTCGCCTTCGCGCAGGTGCTGGTATTCGCCCAGCACCACGGCGCCGACCGAGTCGCGCTCGAGGTTCAGTGCGAGGGCGAACGTGTTGTTCGGCAGCTCGATCATTTCGCCCTGCATCACGTCGGCGAGGCCGTGGATGCGGACGATGCCGTCGGACACGCTGATGATCGTGCCTTCATTGCGTGCCTCGGCACCGAGCTTGAACTGCTCGATGCGGGTCTTGATCAGTTCGCTGATCTCGGACGGATTCAGAGTGGTGCTGGACATGGTCGGTTCCTATATGAAATCAGTGCGTCAGCGCGCTGGCCAGCCGTTGCAGGCGGCCTCGCGCCGAACCGTCGATGACCTGCTCGCCCGTGTCGATGACGACACCGCCGAGCAACGCCGGATCGACGTGCGTATCCAGTTCGATCTCCCGCTTGAAGCGGCGCTTCAGCGAGGCACGCAGTTGTTCGGTCTGCGCCGTGTCGAGATCCAGGGCGCTCGTGACCTTGACCTTCAGGGTCGACTCCGACTCCAGCTTGTACTGGTCGTAGAGCGCGGCGGTTTCCGGCAGCAGGTGCATGCGCCGGTTATCCGCCAGTTCCTCGAGGAAACGGGCGAACGGTGCGTCGGCAGCCATGCCTTGCGGAAGGTGGACCGCGACGAGCTGCGCCGGCAGCACGCGCGGATCGTTGCCGAGCCCCGCGACCTGCGGATCGGCCGCGACGGCGGCGGCGAAATTCAGCGCCGCCGACCAGTCGGCCAGCGCACCCGCGGCGTGCGCCACTTCGAAAGCGGCGCGCGCGTACGGTCGGGCGAGAGTGAGCGCCTGGGCCATGATCAGATCTCGGCAGCGAGCTGGTCGAGCAAGGCCTTGTGGGCCGCCGGATCGATCTCGCGCTGGACGATCTTCTCGGCACCCTTCACGGCCAGCGCGCCGACCTGCTCGCGCAGCTGTTCGCGCGCACGCTGGGCCATCGAGGCGATCTCGTCCTGGGCCTGCGCCTTCAGGCGGTTGATCTCGCTGGTGGCCTCGGCACGGGCCTTGTCCAGCATCTGGTTGGCCTGCTGCTGGGCCTTGTCGATGATCTCGGTCGCCTGCAGGCGGGCCTGCTTGATCTCGGTGGCGACCTTGGCGTCGGCATCCTTGAGCTCGGCGCGCGCGCGCTCGGCGGCGGCGAGACCCTCGGCCACCTTCTTCTGGCGCTCCTCGATGGCACCGTTGAGCTGGGGCCAGATGAACTTGGTGGTGAACCAGACCAGGATCGCAAAAGAGATCATCTGGCCCAGGAAGGTCATGTTGATTTCCATGATCTCTCCGAAAGACTCCGAACGCTTGGGTACTGACGATCGCCGTGACCCCAGGGGTCACGGCGACAGGACGGACGCTTGCTTAGCCGGCGACCGCGGCGCGCACGACGCCGACCAGCGGGTTCGAGAACGCGAACAGCAGGGCCACGGCGAGGCCGATGATGAACGCCGCGTCGATCAGGCCGGCGAGCAGGAACATGCGGCCCTGGAGCAGCGGGACCAGCTCAGGCTGGCGGGCGGCCGACTCGAGGAACTTCGAGCCCATGACGGCGATACCGAGACAGGCGCCGAGCGCGCCGAGGCCGATGATCACGCCGATGGCGATGGCGGTCATGCCCTGGACGTGGGCGAGGAGCGAGGCGAGTTCCATGGTGTTCTCCTGGGATAACGAATGGCGAAAGGGTGGAAACGAAAAGGATGGAGCCGAAGGTTCTAACGTCGGAGCGGTGAGTTAGTGGTGTTCCCGCGCGGTGGCGATGTAGACGATCGTGAGCATCATGAAGATGAACGCCTGGAGGGCGATGATCAGGATGTGGAAGATCGCCCACGCCGTGTTGAACACGACGCCAGGCACGAAGCTGATCCAGCTCACCATCAGACCGGCAATCAGCATGAACACCAGTTCGCCGCCGTACATGTTGCCGAAGAGTCGCATGGCGAGCGACACGGGCTTCGACAGGGTTTCGACGACGTTGAGAAGGAAGTTGGGGATCACCAGGATCAGCTTGGCGACCGGATTGTTCGCATGGAACGGGGCGGTGAGCAGTTCCTTGCCGAAACCGAAACCGCCCTTGGCCTTGATGCCGTGGCCGATGACGATGAACAGCACGGCGACCGAGAGGCCCACGGTGGTGTTGATGTCGGCGGTGGGCACCATGCGGAAATAGGTGTGGTGGGCGACTTCGTCACCCGCGAAGGTGTGCACGAGCCAGCCGGCGAGGTCGACCGGCAGCAGGTCCATCGCGTTCATGAGGAACACCCACATGAAGATGGACAGCGCCAGCGGCGTGACCGTGCGGCGGTCGCCGTGGAAGGTGTCCTTCACCTGGGTGTCGACGAACTCGATGGCCAGCTCGACGAGGGCTTGGCCCTTCGACGGCACGCCCGAGGTGGCCTTGCGCGCGAACAGCCAGAACCACAGGCAGAACGCGGCACCGAGGCCGAACGACACGAGGATGGAATCGGCGCGGAGATTCCAGAACCAGAAATGGTCGGCGCTGAAATTCACCGTCAGGTGGTTCAGATGGTGCTGGATGTATTCGGTCAGACCGCCCTGCGGTTCGCTCGCCATGCTCAACCCTTGAATCTGAATGCAAATACGT